>NZ_JBHVHF010000026.1:0-43694 GCF_042800315.1 Streptomyces sp. NPDC057638 | reverse complement strand
GTCCATGGGTCCCTCCCATGGACCGGCCGGGCCCCTGACCTGAGCTGACCTGCCCTGGCGGGGTCGGGCCGTCCTCAGCCCTCCGACGGGCTGTCGCGCAGTGGCTTCCACCAGTGAGGGTGGTCGGCGTACCAGCGGACCGTCGCCGCCAGGCCCTCGTCGAAGCCCGTCGCCGGACGGTAGCCCAGCGCCCTGAGCTTGCCGTCGTCCAGCGAGTACCGCCGGTCGTGGCCCTTGCGGTCGGCTACCCGCCGGACCAGCTCAGGACCGGCGTCCAGGGCCCTCAGCAGCCGCTCGGTCAGCTCCCGGTTGGTCAGCTCGGCCGTGCCCGCGATGTGGTACACCTCGCCCGCCGCGCCGCGCTCCGCCACCAGCTGGATGCCCCGGCAGTGGTCGTCCACATGGATCCAGTCCCGGACGTTCAGCCCGTCCCCGTACAGCGGAACCGGGCGGCCCTCCAGCAGATTGGTCACGAACAGCGGGATGACCTTCTCCGGGTACTGGTACGGGCCGTAGTTGTTGCCGCAGCGGGTGATGCGGACATCCAGCCCGTGGGTGCGCGCGTACGCCAGCGCCATCAGATCGCCGCCCGCCTTGGCCGCCGCGTACGGGGAGTTCGGCGCCAGCGGGGAGTCCTCCGTCCACGAACCGGTGTCGATCGAGCCGTACACCTCGTCCGTGGAGACATGCACCAGACGTGTGCCCGCGTCCAGGCAGGCCGAGGCCAGCCGGTGCGTCCCGACCATGTTGGTCAGCGCGAACACATCGGCCCCGGTGATCGACCGGTCCACATGGGTCTCGGCCGCGAAGTTGACGACCACGTCATGGCCCGGCACGACCGACGCCAGCAGGGCGGTGTCGGTGATGTCGCCATGGACGAAGGTGTACCCGCCCGCCACCGGTTCCAGATTGGCCAGGTTCCCCGCGTACGCCAGCTTGTCCAGGACCGTCACCTCGGCGTCCGCCCAGGCCGGATAGCCCCCGCCGAGGAGGGTGCGCACATAGTGCGAGCCGATGAACCCGGCTCCGCCCGTCACCAGGACACGTGTCACCGCGCCCGAACCTCCGGTCACCTTGTCCGTACCTCCGGTCACCGCGCCCGTACCTCCCGTCACCATGCCCATGCCTCCGGACCCGGGCCACCGTTGCCCAGCGGCGGGAACAGCTCTTCCAGCTCGGCCAGGAAACCCTCGTCGAGCCGCAGTTCCAGCGCCCGCCGGGCGCCGTCGAACTGCTCGGCCGTACGCGGCCCCACCATCACCGACGTCACGCCCGGCCGGTTCAGCACCCAGGCCAGACCCACCTCCGCCGGATCCAGACCCGCCTCCGCGCACAGCTTCTCGTACCGGGTCACCGTGTCGCGGTGCTGCTCCAGCGCCACCATCGCTCGGCCCTGCGCCGTCTTCACCGCCGTACCCGCCGCCAGCTTCCGCAGCGCACCGCCCAGCAGACCACCGTGGAGCGGGGACCAGACCAGCACCCCGATGCCGTACGCCTGCGCCGCCGGTATCAGCTCCAGCTCCACATAACGGGTCACCAGGTTGTACACACACTGCTCCGAGACGACACCCAGGAAATGCCGCTTGCTCGCGGCCTCCTGCGCCTGCGCCAGATGCCAGCCCGCGAAGTTGGACGAGCCGACATAGCGCACCTTGCCCTGCTGGACCAGCACCTCCATGGCACCCCACACCTCCTCCCAGGAGGCCGTGCGGTCCACATGGTGCATCTGGTACAGATCGATCCAGTCCGTACCCAGCCGCCGCAGCGAGTCCTCACAGCTCGCGATGATGTGCCGCGCCGACAGCCCCCGGTCGTTGGGCAGCTCGCTCATCGGGTTGAACACCTTGGTGCCCAGCACCACCCGCTCACGGCGGCCGCCGCCCTGCGCGAACCAGTCGCCGATCAGCTCCTCGGTGAACCCGTTGTGCTGCTGCCAGCCGTAGTGGTTGGCGGTGTCGAAGAGGTTGACCCCGCACTCCAGCGCCTCGTCCATCAGGGCGAACGCCTCGTCGCGGGTGGTGCGCACCCCCAGACTGAGGGTGCCCAGACCCAGCCTGCTCACCTGGAGCGCCGTCCGTCCCAGACGGGTGTACTCCACGGTGCCGCCGTCCTCTGCCGTACCAGTCATTCTCCCGGGACCTCCTCGCCCTTGCCGTTCGCCCCGGAGCCGCCGGTCAGAGCGTGCAGACAGGCGATCAGGCTGCGGGCCTCGATGTTCATGTAATGGCCGTGCCGGAGCAGTCCGGCCAGCTGGTGGAAGGCGACCCAGCGGAACGCCTCGTCCTCGATCTCATGACCGCCCCGCCAGTCGACGATCACATAGCGGTTGACCGCGTGGTGGAAGCGGCCGCCCTCCTCCGAGAGCCTGGTGTCGAAGCGGATCCGGTCCGCCGACGCCCCCAGGACCTCGTCGAGGAAGCGCAGATGCGACGGGCGCGCCCCCGGCGGATAGTTCGACGGCACGCACTGCACCGTCGGCCCCAGCTCCACCTTGTCCACCAGACCCGGCTGGGTACGGGCGTTCACCAGGACGTGCACCACCCCGCCGATCTCGGTGACCAGGAACGCCACCACGCCCTCGGCCACCGGCTCGATCAGCGGCTGGGTCCACCGCCGCACCTCACGGCCCGCCGTGCGGATGTCCACCCCGATGACCCGGAAGTAGCGGCCCTCCTCGTGGACCACTGCGTCATCGGTGCGCTTCCAGCCGCGCAGCGCGTCGAGGGGCACCCGGCGGACCGCGAGACCGGTACATGAGCGCAGCCCGGCCAGCCAGCTCAGGATCTCCCCGGTGGTGTGGAGGGCGCCCGCGGCGTCGGCGCAGGAGCGGAGCAGTGCCGCGGCCAGGCCGCCGCCTCCGCCCCGCCGGACGTTGGTGCCGTCGGTGTCGGTGTCGGTGTCGGCGGCGTCAGCGTCTGCGGTGTCGTCGGCCGAGGGCGCGGTGGTCAGTGGTACCGCGGGCATCTCCGCCGGGTCGGCGCCGCCGAACGGCAGACAGGCCAGGACCGACCGGGAGTCCATGTTGATCGCGTTGTCCTCGGCCAGCAGCCGGTGGATCTGGCCCAGGGTGAGCCAGCGGAAGCCCTCCCGGACCTCCACCTCCTCCGTGACCTCCACCACGATGTTCCGGTTCCGCTTCCGGGCGAACCACGACCCCTGCTCCGACTGGAGCGAGTCGGCCAGCACCCGCCGCCCGGCGGTGTCCTGGAAGTACTCCACATAGGGCACCGCGCCGCCCTGGTGCACCCGGGTGTAGTTGCTCCGGGTCGCCTGCACGGTGGGGGAGAGCTGCACCCCGTTGGGATTGCCCGGCTCGTTCTTCGCCTGCATCAGAAAGTGCAGCACCCCGCCGAACTCCCGGGCGAGCAGCCCCAGGATGCCGATCTCCGGCTGCCGGATCACCGGCTGGTCCCAGCCCGGGACCACACCGTCCACATCCTCGGCGCTCAGCCCCTCCACCGAGAAGAAGCGGCCCGAGTCATGCACGATGTCGCCGGTCTCCGGCACCGAGCCCCACCCGGTCAGCTCACCCAGCGGGATCCGGCGCACCTCCGCGACATCCTCGCGGAGCCGTCGGGCATACCACTCCCACATCTCCCGGTCGCTGGTGGCCACGCCCCCCACCGCGAGCGCCGACACCGCGATCCGGGCGGCGGTCCGCACCGCGTCCTGCCGGTCGGGTGGTCTCAACGGCGATGCCGACGCGGGAAATAGCTGAGCCATGGGAGTTCCCCTCCGGTCGTGCTTTCCCTTTCACCGGCGAGCCTAATAATGGGAAGCGGTGCTGGGAATGCTCTGCACCCCCGTGAATACCTCCAGCCATTCCGGGCAGCATGTTTGTGGCGGATGATAGGGGGGTGGCCCCGACCGTTCCGCCGCCGCTGTGACCAGTGACAGTCATGCATAGGGGTGCGTCCGGTCCGGGTAGGGGTTTTCGATGTACCCATCCGCTCTTTATGCTCCCCTCCGTGTCCCGACTTCCCGTATTCCATGAGCCGTTGCATGTAGGACGCCCCAATATTGGCGACCGTGAAAAACTCCGGGAAAAAATAGACGCCGCACTCGACCGGCGGTGGCTGAGCATGGGGCCACTCGTGCGCGAACTGGAGGAGAAGGTCGCCGAGCTGGCCGGTACCGCGCACTGCGTGGCCACCTGTAACGCGACCATCGCCCTCCAGATCGCCGCCCGCGCCGCGGGCGTCCGTCCCGGTGCCGAGGTGATCGTCCCGGCCTTCACCTGGGTGGCCACTCCGCACGCGCTCGACTGGATCGGCCTCACGCCCGTCTTCTGCGACGTGGACGAGGAGACCGCCAACATCGACCCGCGGCACGCGGAGAAGCTCATCAGCCCCCGTACCGGCGCCATCCTCGGTGTCCACGCCTTCGGCCGCCCCTGCGCGATCGAGGAGCTGACCGAACTGGCCGACCGCCATGGGCTGCCCCTGCTCTTCGACGCCGCCCACGGCATCGGCTCCACCTACCGGGGCCGGCCGATCGGCTCCTTCGGCGACGCCGAGGTCTTCTCCTTCCACGCCACGAAGTTCATCAACAGCTTCGAGGGCGGCGCCCTGGTCACCAATGACCCCGAGATCGCCCGGCGCGCCCGCGCCATGCGCAACTTCGGGATCGACGAGGGACGCGACATCGTCTCCTCCGGCACCAACGCCAAGATGGGCGAGGGCAGCGCCGCCATGGGACTGGTCTCCCTGGAGCTGATCGACACCCTGATCGAGCACAACGCCCACAACCAGCGGTGCTACGAACAGGGCCTGGCCGGGGTGCCCGGTGTCTCGGTGCGCCAGCAGGAGCCCGGCGAGCGCGCCAACCACCAGTACCTCGTCATCGAGGTCGACCAGGAGCGCGCGGGCCTGCACGCCGACGATCTGTTCGCCGTCCTGGAACGCCACAACGTCCTCGCCCGCCGCTACTTCCACCCCGGCTGCCATGAGCTGGCGCCCTACCGGGACCGGCCCGACCTCCACGCCCCGCTGCCACTGCCCCACTCCGAGGCCCTGGCCGAGCGGGTGCTCGCGCTGCCGACGGGTGAGGCCGTCGGCGCTGACGAGATCGACGGCGTCTGCCGCATCATCCGCTGGGCCGTGGAGAACGGCGGCCGTGGTGCCGGTGCTGGTGGCGATGCCGGGAGCGGTGCTCGTGCCGGGAACGGTGGCGACGGTGCCGCCGTCCGGAGCGCCCACGGCGACACAGCGGACTGAATCAACGGGAATCCCGGCTGCACGAGGCGGCCGTGCCACGACGGGCCGGGTCCGCGACACCTGGCCCCCTTACGTACCAACCAGGTTTAGGTGTGCGGATGTCGAACGAAGAGAAGCTTCTCGATTACCTCAAGCGGACCACGGCCGACCTCCGCGAGGCCCGTCGGCGTCTGCACGAAGCCGAGCGGTCGGAGCGCGAGCCGCTCGCGATCGTCGGCATGAGCTGCCGTCTCCCCGGCGGTGTCACCACCCCCGACGAGCTGTGGCGGCTGGTCGCCGACGGCCGGGACGGCATCACCCCCTTCCCGCGCGAGCGCGGCTGGGACGTCGACGGCCTGTACGACCCCGACCCCGACAAGCCCGGCAAGAGCTATGTCCGTGAGGGCGGCTTCCTCGACGGCGTCGCCGACTTCGACGCGGGCTTCTTCGGGATCAGCCCCCGCGAGGCCCTGGCCATGGACCCGCAGCAGCGGCTGCTGCTGGAGGCGTCCTGGGAGGCGCTGGAGGGCGCGGGCATCACCCCCGCCTCGCTGCGCGGCAGCCGCACCGGAGTCTTCGGCGGCGTCATGTACTGCGACTACGGCTCGGGCCCGACCGCCATCCCCGAGGACCTGGAGGCCTACCTCGCGGCGGGCAGTGTCGCCAGCATCGTCTCGGGCCGGGTCTCCTACACGCTGGGCCTGGAGGGTCCGGCGGTGTCGGTGGACACGGCGTGCTCGTCGTCGCTGGTCAGCCTGCATCTGGCGGGTCAGGCGCTGCGGCGGGGTGAGTGCTCGCTCGCCCTCGTCGGCGGTGTGACCGTGATGACCCAGCCCAACATGTTCGTGGAGTACAGCCGCCAGCGGGCCCTCTCCGCCGACGGCCGCTGCAAGGCGTTCTCGGCGGGCGCGGACGGCACCGGCTGGTCGGAGGGTGTGGGCGTGCTGGTGCTGGAGCGTCTCTCCGACGCCCGGCGCAACGGTCATGAGGTGCTGGCCGTGGTACGCGGCTCCGCCGTGAACCAGGACGGCGCCTCCAGCGGCTTCACCGCGCCCAACGGCCCCTCGCAGCAGCGGGTGATCCGTCAGGCGCTGGCGTCGGCGGGCCTGTCGGCCGCTGATGTGGATGTGGTCGAGGCGCACGGCACGGGCACCTCGCTGGGTGACCCGATCGAGGCCCAGGCCGTCATCGCCACCTACGGCCAGGAGCGGCCGGAGGACGGGACCCCGCTGTGGCTGGGTTCGCTGAAGTCGAACATCGGGCACGCCCAGGCGGCGGCGGGTGTCGCGGGTGTCATCAAGATGGTGATGGCGATGCGGCACGGTGTGCTGCCGAAGACGCTGCATGTCGATGAGCCGTCGCCGCATGTGGACTGGTCGGCGGGCGCGGTCGAGCTGCTGACCGAGGCCCGGGAGTGGACCGCGAACGGCCGGGCGCGGCGGGCGGCGGTCTCCTCGTTCGGGATCAGCGGTACGAACGCCCACGTGATCCTCGAAGAGGCTCCCGTGGTTGAGACGACCTCAGAGGGTGCGGAGAGCCCCGAGGCCCCCGAGGTGCCGTCGTCCGTGCTGCTTCCGGCGGTGCCGGTGGTGCTGTCGGGGCGTACGGAGGGTGCGCTGAGGGCGCAGGCCGAACGCCTGGCCGACTTCGTGACCGCGCGGGAGGACCTGGCCCCGCTGGATGTGGCGTTCTCGCTGGCGACCACCCGGTCGGTCTTCGACCACCGGGCCGTGGTCGTCGGCTCCGACCGTGATGAGCTGGTGCGGGGGCTGGCGGCGGTCGCCACAGGGGAGCGCGACGGTGGTACGAGGACCAGCGGTCGTACGGCTGTGGTGTTCTCGGGCCAGGGGAGTCAGCGGGTGGGGATGGGCGCGGAGCTGTACGCGTCGTTCCCGGTGTTCGCCGAGGCGCTGGATGAGGCCATCCAGGCGCTGGGGCTGCCGCTCAAGGAGGTGATGTGGGCTGAGGGCGACACCGACGAGCGTTTGAACCGGACGGGGTTCACTCAGCCCGCGTTGTTCGCGTTCGAGGTGGCGTTGTACCGGCTGTTGGAGTCGTGGGGTCTGCGGCCGGACTTCGTCGCCGGGCACTCGATTGGTGAACTCGTCGCCGCGCATGTGGCGGGTGTGCTGTCGCTCAAGGACGCGGCGGTGCTGGTGGCCGCGCGTGCCCGGCTGATGGACGCCCTCCCCGAGGGTGGTGCGATGGTCGCCATCCAGGCCACCGAGGACGAGGTACGGGAGTACCTGACCGAGTCGGTGAGTATCGCGGCTGTCAACGGCCCCCGCTCGGTTGTCATCTCCGGCGACGAGCAGGCGGTCATGGAGATCGCGGGCCGCTTTGAGCGTTCCACCCGGTTGAAGGTGTCGCACGCGTTCCACTCGCCGCTGATGGACCCGATGCTGGCCGAGTTCCGCAAGATCGCCTCGGAGTTGACGTACGCGGACCCGCGTATCCCGGTCGTCTCCAACGTCACCGGCCAGCTGGCTGAGGTGACGGACGCCGAGTACTGGGTCCGCCATGTCCGCGACGCCGTCCGCTTCCATGACGGTGTGCGCACCCTCGAAGCGCAGGGTGTGACCACCGTCATCGAGGTCGGCCCCCAGGCCGTTCTCTCCGGACTGGTCCGCGAGACCCTCGCCGACAGCGCCGAGGTCATCGCCCTCCAGCGCCGCGACCGCCCCCAGACCACCGCGCTCCTTCAGGGACTCGGCCGGCTCCACACCCGTGGCCTGGACATCGACTGGACCGCGTTCTTCACCGGAACCGGCGCCCACCGCGTCGACCTCCCCACCTACGCCTTCCAGCGTGAGCGTTTCTGGCTCGACGCGTCGGCGTCCACCGGTGACCCGTCCGGGCTGGGGCAGCGCCGCGCCGAGCATCCGCTGCTCGGGGCCGTGCTCGCGCTGCCCGGCAGCGACGGTGTGGTGATGACCGGCCGGCTGTCGCTCGCCACCCATCCCTGGCTCGCCGACCACGCCGTCCTCGGGACGACCATCCTGCCCGGAACCGCCTTCGTCGAACTCGCCCTGCACGCGGGCGACCAGACCGACTGTCCCGTCCTGGACGAGCTGACCATCCAGGCCCCGCTCGTCCTCCCCGACCACGGCGGTGTCGCCGTGCAGGTCGTCGTGGACGGCCCCGACGAGTCCGGTAACCGCCGTCTGCTGATCCACTCCCGCCCTGACTCGGCCTCCGTGGACGAGCCGTGGGCCCGTAACGCCACCGGTGTGCTGACTCCCGTCGCCCCGGCCGGGGCGACGGACCGGCCCGATCCGGGAGTGTGGCCGCCACAGGGCGCGGTCCCCATGTCCGCCGACGGCTTCTACGACCGTCTCACTGAGCGCGGCTTCGGCTACGGGCCCGTCTTCCAGGGCCTGCGGGCCGCCTGGCGGCGCGAGGGCGAACTCTTCGCCGAGGTGGCCCTCCCGGACAGCGCACTCGATGACGCGGCCGCCTTCGGGCTGCATCCCGCGCTGCTCGACGCCGCGCTGCACGTCAGCATCCTCGTGGAGCAGGAGGGCGAGGAGAGCCCGTCGATCCCGTTCTCCTGGAGCGGTGTCCAGCTCCACGCCACCGGGGCCGCCGTGCTGCGGGTGCGGGTCTCCCCGGACGGCCGCTCCATCAGCGTCGCCGACACCCAGGGCGCTCCCGTCGCCGACGTACGCGACATCACCGCCCGCCCGGTCTCGGCGGATCAGCTCGGCGGCGGCGGTACGGGGGAGGAGCGCGAGGCCCTGTACCGGGTCGAGTGGCTCCCGCTGCCCGGCCGGATCACGGCCGCCACCTCCTGGGCGACCCTCGGTGACGACCGTCTCGGTGTGGGCGACGACATCCCCGCCTACCCGGACGTGGCCACCCTCGCCGCCGCCATCGCCGGGGGCACCCCCGCCCCCGAGGCCGTCGTCCTCGGTGCCCGCCACCTCGGTGACACGCCCGACGCGACCGCGTACCTCCCCGACCGGACGCGCTCCTTCACCAGCCGGGTGCTGCCCTTCCTCCAGGAGTGGCTGGCCCATGACGTCCTCGCCACCACCCGGCTGGTCGTCGTCACGAGCGGCGCCGTCGGCGCGGGTCCCAGCACGGCCGACGTGGACGATCTGGCGCAGGCCCCCGTCTGGGGCCTGGTCCGGGCCGCCGCCGAGGAGATGCCCGGCCGGTTCGGACTCCTCGACCTCGACCCCGGTACGGAGGAGCCCGCCCCGGCCCTCCTGGCCGAGGCCCTCGGCAGCCACGAGGGTGAACTGGCCCTGCGCGACGGCCGACCGCTCATGCCCCGGCTGACCACCGTCGAGTCGGCCGTCACCACCGACGACGGCCCCACCCGGCCCGCCTGGGACCCCGCCGCCACCGTGCTGATCACCGGCGGCACCGGCGGGCTCGGCTCCCTGGTCGCCCGCCATCTCGTCGCCCAGCAGGGGGTGCGCCATCTGCTGCTCGTCAGCCGCAGCGGCCTCGCCGCCGACGGCGCGGCCGAACTGGCCGCCGACCTGACCGCGGCCGGTGCCGAGGTCCGGATCGAGGCGTGCGACGTCACCGACACCGACGCCCTGGCCGCCCTGCTCGCCACCGTCCCCGCCGACCGTCCGCTGCGCGGTGTCGTGCACACCGCCGGTATCGCCGAGGGCGGTCTCGTCACCACCCTCTCCCCGGAGTCCATGAAGCGGGTCATGCTGCCGAAGGCCGACGCGGCCTGGAACCTGCATGTCCTCACCCGGGACCTCGATCTGACGGCGTTCGTGATGTTCTCGTCCTCCGGCGGGCTGATCCTCGCCGCCGGACAGGGCGACTACGCCGCCGCCAACGTCTTCCTCGACGCCCTCGCCCAGCACCGCCGCGCCGCGGGCCTGCCCGGTACCTCCCTCGCGTACGCCACCTGGGACCCGCCGGTCGGCCTCACCGCCCAGCTCACCGAGGTGGACCTCAACCGCATCCGCTCCCTGGGCGTACCGGCCATCACGCCCCAGCAGGCGTTCGCCCTGTTCGACCAGGCCCTCACCACCGAACACCACCTGCTGGCGCCGCTCGTCCTCAACACCTCCATCCTGCACACCCGCCGCCGCGGCGCCTGGATCGGCGGCGGCACCGAACTGCCGCCGCTGCTCCGTCCGGCCACGGCCATCGCGCGCCGACCCGCCCGTACGGCGGCGGGCGCCGCGCCCGCCACCGGACCGGGCGGTACGGGCGGCGGACTCGCGGGACAGCTCGCCGCTCTTCCCGAGGCCGAGGCCCGCGCCACCCTGCTGGATCTGGTCCGCAGCCACGCCGCATGGGTGCTCGGCCACTCCTCGCCCGACCCGATCGACCCGGACCGGCCGTTCCTGGAGCTGGGCTATGACTCGCTGACCGCCCTGGAGCTGCGCAACCGGCTCAAGATCGTCAGCGGGGTGCCGCTGCCGACCACCGTGGTCTTCGACTACCCGAGCGCCCGCGCCATCGCCGATCATCTGCTGGAGGAACTCGTCGGCGGCCGCGACGCCCCCGCCACGGCGGGGATTCCCGGGGCGGGCCCGGACGGGTCCGCCGCCACCGATGACGACCCGATCGCCATCGTCGGCATGGCCTGCCGCTACCCCGGCGGCGTCACCGGCCCGGACGACCTGTGGCGACTGGTCGAGAACGGTGTCGACGGCATCTCCGAGTTCCCGGCCGACCGTGGCTGGGACGTGACCAACCTCTACGACCCCGAGCTGTCCCGCCCCGACACCAGCTACGTCCGGCACGGCGGCTTCCTCCATGACGCCGCCCAGTTCGACCCCGGCTTCTTCGGGATCAGCCCCCGTGAGGCCCTGTCGATGGACCCGCAGCAGCGACTGCTGCTGGAGAGCTCCTGGGAGGCCCTGGAGCAGGCGGGCATCCGCCCGTCCACGCTGAAGGGCAGCCCCACCGGTGTCTTCGCCGGGGTGATGTACCACGACTATCTGACCGGCCGCAGCTCCGGCAGTGTCATCGCGGGCCGGGTCTCCTACACCCTGGGCCTGGAGGGCCCGGCCATGTCCGTCGACACGGCGTGCTCGTCGTCGCTGGTCAGCCTGCATCTGGCGGGTCAGGCGCTGCGGCGGGGTGAGTGCTCGCTGGCTCTTGCCGGTGGTGTGGCGGTCATGGCGACACCTGACAGCTTCGTCGAGTTCAGCCGTCAGCGCGGCCTCTCCGCCGATGGGCGCTGCAAGGCGTTCTCGGCGGGCGCGGATGGCACCGGCTGGTCGGAGGGTGTGGGTGTGCTGGTGCTGGAGCGTCTCTCCGACGCCCGCCGCAACGGGCACGACGTCCTCGCCGTCATCCGTGGCTCCGCTGTGAATCAGGATGGTGCGTCCAATGGTCTGACGGCTCCGAACGGCCCCTCGCAGCAGCGGGTGATCCGTCAGGCGCTGGCGTCGGCGGGCCTGTCCACCGCTGATGTGGATGTGGTGGAGGCGCATGGCACGGGGACGACGCTGGGTGATCCGATCGAGGCCCAGGCGGTGCTTGCGACGTATGGTCAGGAGCGTCCTGAGGGTCGGCCGTTGTGGCTGGGTTCGCTGAAGTCGAACATCGGGCACGCCCAGGCGGCGGCGGGTGTCGCGGGTGTCATCAAGATGGTGATGGCGATGCGGCACGGTGTGCTGCCGAAGACGCTGCATGTCGATGAGCCGTCGCCGCATGTCGACTGGTCGGCGGGCGCGGTCGAGCTGCTGACCGAGGCCCGGGAGTGGGAGGCGGACGGCCGCACACGCCGGGCGGGTGTCTCCTCCTTCGGCTTCAGCGGGACGAACGCGCACCTGATCGTGGAGGAGGCTCCCGAGGTCCCCGAGGCCCCTGAGGTGCCGTCGTCTGTGGTGCTTCCGGCGGTGCCGGTGGTGCTGTCGGGGCGTACGGAGGGTGCGCTGAGGTCGCAGGCGGCGCGGCTGGCTGATCTCTTGACCGAGCGCGCGGGGCTGGCCCCGCTGGATGTGGCCTACTCGCAGGCGACCAGCCGGTCGGTGTTCGAGCAGCGGGCGGCCGTGGTCGGTTCCGGCCGTGAGGAACTCCTGGCGTCGCTCGCGGCGGTCGCTGATGGCTCGGTGGCGGGGGTTACGCCTGTCTCGGGTCGTACGGCTGTGGTGTTCTCCGGCCAGGGAAGCCAGCGGGTGGGCATGGGCGCGGAGTTGTACGCGTCGTTCCCCGTGTTCGCCGAGGCTCTGGACGAGGCGATCGAGGCGCTGGGCCTGCCGTTGCGTGAGGTGATGTGGGCTGAGGAGGGTGATCTCAGGCTGCATCGGACGGGGTTCACCCAGCCCGCGTTGTTCGCGTTCGAGGTCGCCCTGTACCGGCTGCTGGAGTCCTGGGGTCTGCGGCCGGACTTCGTCGCCGGGCACTCGATCGGTGAGCTGGTCGCCGCGCATGTGGCGGGTGTGCTGTCGCTGGAGGACGCTGCGGTGCTGGTCGCCGCCCGCGCCCGGCTCATGGAGGCCCTCCCGGCCGGTGGTGCGATGGTCGCCGTCCAGGCCACGGAAGACGAGGTACGGGAGTACCTGACCGAGTCGGTGAGTATCGCGGCTGTCAACGGCCCCCGCTCGGTTGTCATCTCCGGCGAGGAACAAGCGGTCATGGAGATCGCGGCCCGTTTTGAGCGTTCCACGCGGTTGAAGGTGTCGCACGCGTTCCACTCGCCGTTGATGGATCCGATGCTGGCCGAGTTCCGCAAGATCGCCGCGGACCTGACGTACGCGGAGCCGCGTATCCCGGTGGTCTCCAACGTCACGGGTCAGCTGGCTGAGGTGACGGACGCCGAGTACTGGGTCCGTCATGTCCGCGACGCGGTGCGCTTCCATGACGGCCTGGACACCCTCGAAGCCCAGGGTGTGACGACCGTGATCGAGGTCGGCCCCCAGGCTGTCCTCTCCGGTCTCGGTACCGACCGTAACGCCCAGTTCATCCCCGCCCAGCGGCGCGACCGCCCGGAGACGACCGAACTCCTCACCGCCCTCGGCCGCCTCCACAACCACGGCGTCACCCTCGACTGGACGGCGTTCTTCGCCGGAACCGGCGCCCACCGCGTCGACCTCCCCACCTACGCCTTCCAGCACAGCCGGTACTGGGTCAACTCCCTTGACTCGTCCGCCGATGTCGCGGGCGCCGGGCTGGAGTCGGCGGGGCATCCGCTGCTGGGTGCGGTGGTGGCCATGCCGGAGAGCGACGGGGTGATTCTCACCGGGCGTCTCTCCCTGGAGACGCAGCCCTGGCTCGCCGACCACGCCGTCCTGGGGACCGCGCTGCTGCCCGGCACGGCCTTCGTGGAACTGGCCGTGCGCGCGGGTGACGAGGTCGGCTGCCCGGTCGTCGAGGAACTGACCATCGAGGCCCCACTGGTGCTTCCGGACCGTGGCGCGCTGGTCGTCCAGGTCACGGTGGGCGAGCCCGACGCCTCCGGGCTGCGCCCGCTCGCGGTCCACTCCCGGCCCGAACAGGACGGCCTCGACGCGTCCTGGACCCGGCATGCCGGAGGCGCCCTCGCCGCGACCGCCGCGACTCCCGCGCCGTGGGCCGTCGAGAGCTGGCCGCCGCCGGGTGCCACGGCCCTGCCGCTGACCGGCCTCTACGCCGCACTCTCCGAGCAGGGACTCCAGTACGGGCCCGCCTTCCAGGGGCTGCGTGCCGCATGGCGACGCGACGACACCCTGTTCGCCGAGGTCGAACTGCCCGACCACGTCATCGACGGCGGCGCGTACGGGCTGCACCCGGCGCTCCTCGACGCGGCCCTGCACGCCAACCTGGCCGATCCCGGTGAAGGTGGTCAGGACGGCCCCTCGGTGCCGTTCGCCTGGAACGGAGTCCAGGTGCGCGCGGCGGGCGCCACCGCGCTGCGCGTCCGCATCTCCGGTGCGGGGTTCGAGGCCGTCGACCCCTCCGGCGCGCCCGTCGTCTCCGTCGGCTCCCTGTCGACCCGCCCGCTCCCCACGGACCCGCGCCCGTCCGGTGCCGCCGACGGTTCCGGCGACGGCGGGGCCCTGTACGAGGTGACCTGGGTTCCGGCGGCGGACGCCGGTGCCGTGGATACACCTGGCCAGGGCGCCGAGCCGACCTGGGTGACCGTGGCGGCAGCGTCCGAGGGGGCTTTCGCGACAGCGGACGCCCTGGTGGAGGCCGTGGTGGCGGGCCAGGTGCCCGCACCCCGTGTCGTCCTGCTGCCTGTGGCCGGTCACCACCAGGAGTCCGGTTCCGCTGGAGCGCCGGTGGACGTCACCCAGGCGACGCGTACGGCCGTACGGAGCACCCTCGCCGCCCTGCGTACCCTCCTCGCCGAGGAACGGCTCGCCGGTTCCGTCCTGACCGTCCTGACCCATGGCGCGGTCGACACGGGACTGCGGCGGGAAGACGCGTCCCCGACGGCCGGACCGGTTGGTCTGGCCGAGGCGGCGGTGTGGGGGCTCGTACGGTCCGCGCAGGAGGAGGAGCCCGGCCGGGTGGTCCTGCTCGACCAGGACGCCCCCGGCACACCCCCGGCGGCGCTGGCCCTCGCCGCCCTCCGCGGTGAGCCCCAGCTCGCCCTGCGCGGTGACACCGTCCTCGTACCCCGGCTCGCCCGCACCGACGGGACCGACGGGGCTGACAGGGCTGACGGGACGGTGGGTATCGGCGGCTGGGACCCGGACGGAACGGTGCTCATCACGGGAGGCACGGGCGACCTCGGACGTCTCGTCGCCCGCCACCTCGTCACCGAGCACGGCGCGCGCGATCTGCTGCTCGCCGGTCGCCGGGGCGCCACCGCGCCCGGCGCGGCCGAGCTGGTGGCGGAGCTGACCGGGCTCGGCGCCCGGGTCCGCGTCGCGGCCTGCGACACATCCGACCGTGACGCCCTCGCCACCCTGCTGGCCGGGATCCGCGCCGACCGCCGCCTCACCGCCGTGGTCCACGCGGCCGGTGTGCTCGACAACGCCCTGATCGGTGATCTGACCGACGAGCAGATCGAGACCGTGCTGCGCGCCAAGGCCGACAGTGCCTGGCATCTGCACCAGCTCACCCACGCGGACGACCTGGACGGTTTCGTCCTGTTCTCCTCGGCCGCCGGGGTGCTCGGCACCGCGGGTCAGGGGAACTACGCGGCCGCCAACGCCTTCCTGGACGCCCTCGCCCGGCACCGTCAGGCCCTGGGCCTGCCCGGACAGTCCCTTGCCTGGGGGCCCTGGCTGGGCGGTGTCGGTATGGCCGGAACCCTGGCGCAGGCCGACCGCACCCGGATGCGCCGTGGCGGTGTCGGGGCGCTGACGACCGAGGACGGTCTGCGGCTGTTCACCTCGGCCGTGGCGACCGGCCGCGCCGAACTGCTGCCGGTACGCATGGACCCGCGCGCCCTGCGTGCCGCAGGCCCGGACGTCCAGGCCATCCTCCGGGGCCTGGTCCCCGCCACCACCCGCCGTCGCACCGGCACCGGCGGTACGGGCGCGGGCGGCGCCGACGGCCGCGCCCTGGCCGGGCGTCTCGCGGGCCAGCCCGCCGCCGAACGGCTCCACACCGTCGGCGAACTGGTGCGTGCCCATGTCGGAGCCGTCCTCGGCCACGCGGGCGCGGACGCCGTGGACCCCGAGGTGACGTTCCAGCACCTCGGCTTCGACTCCCTGGCGGGCATCGAACTGCGTAACCAGCTCAAGGCCGCCACCGGGCTCCACCTCTCCGCCGCCGTGGTCTTCGACCACCCCACCCCGGCCGCCCTCGCCCGCCATCTGCTGGAGGAGCTGGCCCTCGACGAGACGGCCGCCGACGGGACGGCCGCCGTCCATGCCGTGCCGACCGCCATCGACCAGCTGGAAGCCGCCCTGGCCGCGCTCGCCGGGGGAGCGCTCACCGAGGGCGACCGCACCAGGATCACCGGCCGTCTGGAGGCCCTGGTCCGCACCTGGCACGACAGCGACGGCGCTCGCGGCGGTGCTGGTGGTGCTGGCGCTTCCGTCGGTTCCGTTGCGGGCGAAGCCGACGGCGAGCGGACCGGCGACGACCTCACCGCCGCCACGGACGAGGAACTCTTCCAGCTCCTCGATGACGAGCTGGGGCTCTGACACACCTGTGGCACCTGTGGCACCTCACGAAACGGTAGGACCGATGTCCAACGAGATGTCGAACGCGACGTCGACCGCGACGTCCAACGACGACAAGCTGCGCGACTACCTCCGGCGCGCCACGACGGACCTGCGCGAGACGCGGCGCCGTCTGCGCGAGGCCGAGGAGCTGCGGCACGAGCCGATCGCCGTCATCGGCATGGGCTGCCGGATGCCCGGCGGCATCCGCACCCCCGAGGACCTGTGGGACGTGGTCGCCGAAGGCCGTGACGCCATGTCCCCGTTCCCGGCCGACCGCGGCTGGAACCTGGACGGGCTCTACGACCCCGACCCCGGCAACCCCGGCACCAGCTACGCCCACGCCGGAGGGTTCCTCGACGACATCGCCCACTTCGACGCCGGGCTCTTCGGCATCAACCCGCGCGAGGCCCTGGCCATGGACCCGCAACAGCGGATCCTGCTGGAGCTGACCTGGGAGTCCCTGGAACGCGCCGGACTCGACCCGCTCGCCCTGCGCGACACCCGTACCGGTGTCTTCGCGGGCGCCATGTACCACGACTACAGCACCCGGCCGATGAAGGTCCCCGACGATGTCGAGGGATACCTGATGATCGGCAACTCGGCCGCCGTGCTGTCGGGCCGCGTCGCCTACGCCTTCGGGTTCCAGGGCCCCGCGGTCACCATCGACACCACCTGCTCCTCCTCCCTGGTCACCCTCCACCTGGCGGCCGCCGCGCTGCGCCGGGGCGAGTGCACCCTCGCCGTCGCGGCGGGTGCCACGGTGATGTGCACCCCCGACGTCTACGTCGAGTTCAGCCGCCAGCGGGCCCTCTCCGCCGACGGCCGCTGCAAGGCGTTCGCGGCCGGTGCGGACGGCACGGGCTGGTCCGAGGGCGTCGGCCTGGTCCTGCTGGAGCGCCTCTCCGACGCCCGGCGCAACGGGCATGAGGTGCTGGCCGTCATCCGTGGCTCCGCCGTCAACCAGGACGGTGCCTCCAACGGCCTGACCGCGCCCAACGGGCCCGCCCAGCGCCGCGTCATCCTGGACGCGCTGCGCGACGCCCGGATGAGCCCCGACGAGGTCGACGCCGTCGAGGCCCATGGCACCGGTACCTCGCTCGGTGACCCGATCGAGGCCCAGGCCCTGCTCGCCACCTACGGTCAGGGGCGTCCCGCCGACCGGCCGCTGTGGCTGGGGTCGGTCAAGTCCAACCTGGGTCACACCCAGGCGGCGGCGGGTGTCGCGGGTGTCATCAAGATGGTGATGGCGATGCGGCACGGCGTTCTGCCGAAGACACTGCATGTCGATGAGCCGTCGCCGCACGTGGACTGGTCGGCGGGCGCGGTCGAGCTGCTGACCGAGGCCCGGGAGTGGACCGCGGACGGCCGTGCGCGCCGCGCGGGTGTCTCCTCGTTCGGGATCAGCGGTACCAACGCCCACGTCATCCTCGAAGAAGCCACGACGGAACAGGGCCAGGCCCCTGCGGCGGCATCCGAGGAGTCCGGGGACGCCCCCGCCCTCGCGTGGGTCGTCTCCGGGCGCACGGACGCCGCCCTGCGCGCCCAGGCCGCCACCCTCGCCGAACATCTGGAGGCCCACCCGCAGCTCCTTCCGGCCGATGTCGGATACACCCTGACCACACGGGCGGCGCTGGAGCGGCGTGCTGTGGTGGTGGGGTCCGGGCGTGAGGAGCTGCTCCGGGGGCTGGCGGGAATCGCTGATGGCTCGGTGGCGGGGGTTACGCCTGTCTCGGGTCGTACGGCTGTGGTGTTCTCGGGTCAGGGGAGTCAGCGGGTGGGGATGGGCGCGGAGTTGTACGCGTCGTTCCCGGTGTTCGCGACCGCGCTGGATGAGGCCATCCAGGCGCTGGGGCTGCCGCTCAAGGAGGTGATGTGGGCTGAGGGCGACACCGACGAGCGCTTGAACCGGACCGGGTTCACCCAGCCCGCGTTGTTCGCGTTCGAGGTGGCGCTGTACCGGCTGTTGGAGTCGTGGGGTCTGCGGCCGGACTTCGTCGCCGGGCACTCCATCGGTGAACTCGTCGCCGCGCATGTGGCGGGTGTGCTGTCGCTGGAGGACGCGGCGGTGCTGGTGGCCGCCCGTGCCCGGCTGATGGAGGCCCTTCCGGCCGGTGGTGCGATGGTCGCCGTCCAGGCCACGGAAGACGAGGTACGGGAGTACCTGACCGAGTCGGTGAGTATCGCCGCCGTCAACGGCCCCCGCTCGGTGGTCATCTCCGGCGAGGAACAAGCGGTCACGGACATCGCGGCCCGTTTCGAGCGTTCCACCCGGTTGAAGGTGTCGCACGCGTTCCACTCGCCGTTGATGGATCCGATGCTGGCCGAGTTCCGCAAGATCGCCGCGGAGCTGACGTACGCGGACCCGCTCATCCCGGTCGTCTCCAACGTCACCGGTCAGCTCGCCGACGTCACGGACGCCGAGTACTGGGTCCGCCATGTCCGCGACACCGTCCGCTTCCACGACGGCGTGCGCACGCTCGCCGAACGCGGTGTGCGCCGCTTCGTGGAGGTCGGCCCGGGGCCGGTGCTGTCCGCTCTCGTCCATGAGTGCCCGGAGGCCGAGGGCGCCGTGCGGGTGGCCAGTGTCCGTGGGCGGTTCGCCGAACCCGTGGCCCTGATGCGCGCCCTCGGGGAGCTCCACACCAGCGGGCTCCCGGTCGACTGGCGGGCCGTGTTCACCGCCACCGGCCCGGTCCGGCGGGTCGCCCTGCCCACGTACGCCTTCCAGCGCAAGCGCTACTGGCTCGACGCGATTCCGGCCGAGGGCGCGGAGCCGACGACCGGCCCGGACCCGTTGCGCTACCGGGTCGACTGGCGGCCCGTCGCCCCCAGCCGTGCGGCGCCCGACCTCAACGGGAGCTGGCTCCTGGTGGTTCCCGCCGCGCACAAGGACCACCCCGTCGTCCCCGCCCTCGTCGGCGCCCTCACCCGGCGCGGCGGTCAGCCCTCCGTCCTCGCGGTCGACACCACCGCCGCCACGCTCGACCCCGGGGCCCTCGACGGCCGCGCCGGGGTGCTCTCCCTGCTGGCCCTGGACGACGCGGAACACCCCCGCCACCTCGGTCTCTCCCGAGGTACGGTCGCCACGCTCGCGCTGGTCAGAGCGGTGCGCGGGGTGGCTGACCCCACCGTGCTGTGGACCCTGACCCGTGGTGCGGTCGCCGTCGCGGAGACGGAAGCGGCCAACTGCGAGCAGGCCCAGCTCTGGGGCATGGGCACGGTCCTCGCCCTGGACCACCCGGACAGCTGGGGCGGTCTCATCGACCTGCCCGCCGACGACGCTGCCCCCCTGGCCGACCTGGCCGACCTGGCCGCCGGGGTGCTGGCCGACCCGGGTGGTGAGGACCAGCTCGCCGTACGGGCCGGCGCCGTCCTCGGCCGCCGACTGGTCCCGGCGCCCCGCACCCGGCGGGACGCACCGGCCTGGCGGCCGGACGGCACCGTACTCATCACCGGCGGTACCGGCGCCCTCGGCGCCCACACCGCCCGCTGGCTCGTCCGCCGTGGCGCCCGCCACCTCCTGCTCACCAGCCGTCGCGGCCCCGACGCGCCGGGTGTGGCCGAACTGACCGCCGAACTCACCGCCGAGGGTGCCCAGGTCACCGTCGCGGCCTGTGATGTCGCCGACCGTGACGCCGTCGCCGACCTGCTCGGCCGGGTGCCCGGCGACCGGCCCCTGACCGCCGTCTTCCACGCCGCCGGAGTGATGTACGAGCCCGCCGACATCACCGGCATGACGGCGGACGAGTTCGCCGCCATCAGCGGTTCCAAGATCCTCGGAGCCCGCCATCTGGAGGAACTCCTCGCGGCCCGGACGCTGGACGCCTTCGTCCTCTTCACCTCCGGTGCCGCCGTGTGGGGCAGCGCCGGACAGGCCGCCTACGCCACGGGCAACGCCCATCTGGACGCCCTGGCGCAGCGGCGCCGCTCCCGTGGCCTGGCCGCCACCGCCGTCGCCTGGGGCCCCTGGCGCGGTGGCATGGTCGACGCGGACGCCGAGGCCCAGTTGCGCCGGGCCGGTGTTCCCGCCATGGATCCCGCCCGTGCGCTGGCCGTACTCGGACAGGCCCTGGACGACGGTGAGACGCACCTCGTCGCCGCCGACTTCGACTGGCCGCGCTTCACCGCCGCCTACTCCTTCGCCCGGCCCCGCCCGCTGCTGCGGGCCCTGCCCGGGTCCACCGCCGAAGGCGACGGCGGCGGCTCCCCCGCGACGGCCGGGGCGGGACAGGCGGCCCCCGACCCGGTGTTCGCCGCGCGACTGGCCAGCCTGCCCGGACTGTCCCGTACCGACCAGGAGAAGACCCTCGTCGACCTGGTCACCGAGCAGGCCGCGCGCGTCCTCGGCTATGACCGGGGCGAAGTGGAGCCCGACCGTGCCTTCAAGGACATCGGCTTCGACTCCATGACCGCCGTCGACTACCGGCACCGCCTCTCCGCCGTGCTCGGTCTCGACCTGCCCGCCACCCTGGTCTTCGACCACGCGACCCCCACCGCCCTCGCCCGCCATCTGCGGGGCGAACTGCTCGGCGCCGACGGCGATCCGCTCACCGCCGCCCTCGCCGACCTGGAACGGCTGGAAGCCGCCGTACCGGCGCTCACGGCGGAGGACATCACCCGCCACCGGCTCGCCGCACGGATCCAGGCCCTCGCGGCGCGGATCGGCGACGGGACACCGGACGGGGGAGCGGCCGGGGACGGCGACGAGGGCGATGTCGTCAGCAGGCTTGAGGACGCCAGCGCCGATGACGTCCTCGCCTTCATCGACAGGGAACTCGGGATGAGCTGAGGGCCGGTGGGTGTGGTGTCCGCCCGGCCGCCGCCGGACCGGCACGACCCCTACGACCCGCGATGTGCCGCCGGGGTCCGGTCCCTCTTCAGGTGGGGGACCGGGCCCCGGTGCCCGTTGAGGGGCCCCGTCCGTACGGAGGTTCCGTCCGTACGGAGGTTCCGTGCGGAGCGCCACTCCCGTCCCGTACGAAGGGTTCCGTGTGCGCAGCCGCTCCCGTCCCGTACGGAAGGTCCCGTACGGGCAGCCGCTGCCACCCCGCCCACGGCCCCTAGGAAGAAGCGGTCGTGGCTCCGCGCGGGAGGGGCCGGGGGCCTGAGGGGTGGTCGGCCCTGGCTAGGGGCGACTAGGGGTAGGCGCCCACACCACTGACCCGGGATTCTTAGCCATTGATCACGGTTCGTCATTATCTGCGCGGTGGGGTGACGTGGGGTGCAGGACGAGAAGAAGGTTCTCGACTACCTCAAGAAGGTAAGCGCTGAGCTGCATCAGACGCGTCAGCGGCTGCGGCAGGTCGAAAGCCAGGAGCAGGAGCCGATCGCGATCGTCGCGATGAGCTGCCGCTACCCGGGAGGGGTGCGATCCCCGGAGGACCTGTGGCAGCTCGTCGCCACGGGCCGGGACGCCATCGGCCCGTTCCCCGAGGACCGGGGCTGGAACCTGGAGGAACTCCTCCATCCGGACCGGGACCGCCCAGGGACGTCCTACGTCCGCGAAGGCGGCTTCCTCGATGACATCGCCGACTTCGACCCCGGCTTCTTCGGGATCAGTCCGCGTGAGGCCCTGGCCATGGACCCCCAGCAGCGGCTCGTCCTGGAAGTGGCCTGGGAGGCGTTCGAGCGCGCGGGCATCGACCCGCAGACGCTGCGCGGCGCCCCCGTCGGCGTCTTCACCGGCTCCGGCGGACATGAGTACGGCGAACTCGTCGCCACCCGGCCCGAGGTCGCCGAGGCGTACATGATGACCGGCAGCTCCGGCTCCGTCATCACCGGCCGTGTCTCCTACACGCTGGGCCTGGAGGGCCCGGCGATGACTGTGGACACCGCCTGCTCCTCCTCCCTCGTCGCCATGCACCTGGCCTGCCACGCACTGCGTCGCCAGGAGTGTTCGCTGGCGCTGGCGGGCGGTGTCGCGCTGCTGGTCAAGCCCGAACCGTTCGTCGCCTTCAGCCGTCAGGGCGGCCTCGCCGCCGACGGCCGCTGCAAGCCGTTCTCCGACAGCGCCGACGGCACCGGCTGGTCCGAGGGTGTCGGCGTGCTGATGCTGGAGCGCCTCTCCGACGCCCGGCGCAACGGGCATGAGGTGCTGGCCGTCATCCGTGGCTCCGCCGTCAACCAGGACGGCGCCTCCAACGGCCTGACCGCGCCCAACGGGCCCGCCCAGCGCGGTGTCATCCGGCAGGCCCTCGTCAACGCCCGGCTGACCGCCGGTGACATCGACGTGGTCGAAGGGCACGGGACGGGCACCACCCTCGGTGACCCGATCGAGGCCCAGGCCGTCCTCGCGACCTACGGTCAGGGACGTCCCGCCGACCGGCCGCTGTGGCTCGGTTCGCTCAAGTCCAACCTGGGTCACACCCAGGCGGCGGCCGGTGTCGCGGGCGTCATCAAGATGGTCATGGCGATGCGGCACGGTGTGCTGCCCAAGACCCTGCATGTGAGCGAGCCGTCCTCGCACGTGGACTGGTCGGCGGGCGCGGTCGAGCTGCTGACCGAGGCCCGGGAGTGGACGGCGGACGGCCGTGCGCGCCGCGCGGGTGTCTCGTCCTTCGGCGCCAGTGGCACCAACGCCCATGTGATCATCGAGGAGGCCCCGGCCCCGGCCGCGCCCGAGGAGTCCGCGCCGACCACGGGCGGCAGCCGCGCGCTGGGCTTCCCGCCGCCGTTCCTGGTCTCGGGCAAGACTCCCGAGGCCCTGCGCGGTCAGGCCCGCGCGCTCCTCGACCTCCTCGACGCGCGCCCCGGACCCGACGTCGCCGATCTCACTGATCTCTCCTACTCCCTGGCCACCAGCCGCGCCGCCTTTGAGCAGCGGGCCTCCGTGGTGGCGGAGGACCGTGCCGGTCTGGTGCGGGCCCTGTCGGCGCTGGACGCGGGCGAGTCGGCGTCAGGTCTGTCCGTGGGCTCTCCCATGGGCGGCAAGGTCGCTGTGGTGTTCTCGGGGCAGGGAAGCCAGCGGGTGGGGATGGGCGCGGAGCTGTACGCGTCGTTCCTCGTGTTCGCCGAGGCTCTGGACGAGGCCATTGAGGCGCTGGGCCTGCCGTTGCGTGAGGTGATGTGGGCTGAGGAGGGTGATCTCAGGCTGCATCGGACGGGGTTCACCCAGCCCGCGTTGTTCGCGTTCGAGGTGGCGTTGTATCGCCTGTTGGAGTCCTGGGGTCTGCGGCCGGACTTCGTCGCCGGACACTCCATCGGTGAACTCGTCGCCGCGCATGTGGCGGGTGTCCTGTCCCTCAAGGACGCGGCGGTGCTGGTCGCCGCCCGCGCCCGGCTGATGGACGCCCTCCCGGCCGGTGGTGCGATGGTCGCCATCCAGGCCACCGAGGACGAGGTACGGGAGCACCTGACCGACACGGTGAGTATCGCCGCCGTCAACGGCCCCCGTTCCGTCGTCATCTCCGGCGACGAGCAGGCCGTCACGGAGATCGCGGCCCGTTTTGAGCGTTCCACGCGGCTGAAGGTGTCGCACGCGTTCCACTCGCCGTTGATGGACCCGATGCTGGCCGAGTTCCGCAAGATCGCCGCGGACCTCACGTACGCGGACCCGCTTATCCCGGTCGTCTCCAACGTCACCGGCCAGCTGGCTGAGGTGACGGATGCCGAGTACTGGGTCCGTCATGTCCGCGACGCCGTCCGCTTCCATGACGGCCTGGACACCCTCGAAGCCCAGGGTGTCACCACCGTGATCGAGGTCGGCCCCCAGGCCGTCCTCTCCGGTCTCGGCACCGACCGTAACGCCCAGTTCATCCCCACCCAGCGGCGCGACCGCCCGGAGACGACCGAACTCCTCACCGCCCTCGGCCGCCTCCACAACCACGGCGTCACCCTCGACTGGACCGCGTTCTTCGCCGGAACCGGCACCCACCGCGTCGACCTCCCCACCTACGCCTTCCAGCGCAAGCGTTACTGGGTGAACCCGGCCCTGCCCGCTGGCGACGCGGCCTCCATCGGGCTGCGCCCCATCGACCACCCGCTGCTCAGCGCGGTCGTGCCGCTGGCCGACTCCGACGGCGTCGTCCTCACCGGACGGCTCAGCACCCGTACCCACCCCTGGCTCGCCGACCATGCCGTCATGGGCACCGTGCTCCTGCCGGGCACCGGGTTCGTGGAACTCGCCGTGCGCGCGGGTGACGAGGTCGGCTGCCCGGTCATCGAGGAGCTGACGATCGAGGCGCCGCTGGTCTTCTCCCAGCGGGCCGGGATCACGCTCCAGGTCGTCGTGGGCCCGGCGGGCGCGGCGGGCGCTCGTTCCGTCGCCGTCTACTCCCGTGACGAGGACAGCGGTGCCGTGGACGCGGGGCCCTGGCTCCGGCATGCCGAGGGCCTTCTGGTCCCCGCCCGGTCCGACGCCGACACGGGCGAGGACCTGACCGTCTGGCCGCCGCGCGACGCCACGGCGCTCACCGTCGACGGCCTCTACGAGCGGCTGACGGAACAGGGCTTCGCCTACGGGCCCGTGTTCCAGGGCCTGCGGGCCGCCTGGCGGCGCGGCCAGGACCTCTTCGCCGAGATCGTGCTCCCCGCCGACTCCGCCTCCGACGCCGCCGCCTTCGGTGTCCACCCGGCGCTGCTGGACGCGGCGCTCCAGACCCGCTTCCTGGACACCGGAGGAGCCGACGGCAAGGGCATGGGGGAGACCTCCATCCCCTTCGCCTGGAACCGGGTCACCGTGCACGCGGCGGGCGCCAGCTCCGTACGCGTCCAGGTCTCCCCGCACGGCGCCGGACTGACGATGACGGTCGCCGACACCACGGGCGCGCCCGTCGCCACGGTGAAGTCGCTGGTCGCGCGCCCCGTCTCGCCCGAGCAGCTCCAGGCGTTCCGGGGCACCGAGGACTCGCTCTACCGGGTCGGATGGGTGCCCGCGCCCGCCGCCGCGCCCCTGGCGGGCGCCGCCGACGGCACGGCCGAGTACACCCTGCTGCACTGCCCCGCGCCCGACGCCGACGCCGACCAGCCCGCGCGGGTCCGCGCCGCGACCCACCACGTCCTCTCCGCCCTCCAGCGGTGGCAGGGCCCCGGACGGCTCGTCGTCGTCACCCGTGGCGCGGTCGCCGTTGCCACGGGTACGGGTACGGCTACGGGTACGGAAGGCGACGGCGGACACCCCGGCGTCACCGATCTGGCCGGAGCGGCGGTCTGGGGACTCGTACGGTCCGCACAGGCCGAGGCCCCGGGCCGGTATGTCCTGGTGGACCTGGACGACGACCCCGCCTCGCCGGACGCCGAGCGGGCCATCGCCGCCGCCGTCGCCCTCGGTGAGCCCGAGGTGGCCATCCGCGCGGGCGAGCCGCGCGCCCCCCGGCTGGAGGCGGTGCCCGCCGTCGCCGAGACCGACGGGAGCGCCCCCTGGGACGCCACCGGTACGGTGCTGATCACCGGCGGCACCGGCGGGCTCGGCTCCCTGGTCGCCCGTCACCTGGTCACCCAGCACGGCGTCCGCCAGCTGCTGCTCACCAGCCGCAGCGGCCTCGCCGCCGACGGCGCGGCCGAACTGGCCGCCGAACTCGCCGAGTCCGGCGCGACGGTCCGGGTCGAGGCGTGCGACGTCGCCGACCGGGACGCGCTCGCCGCCCTCCTCGCCGCCATCGACCCCGCCCATCCGCTGACCGGCGTCGTCCACACGGCGGGTGTCGCCGACAACGGCGTCATCGGCGCCATGACACCCGACCAGCTCGACTACGTCCTGCGCCCCAAGGTCGACGCGGCCTGGCACCTGCACGAACTGACCCGTGAGCTGCCGCTGACCGCGTTCGTCCTGTTCTCCTCGTCGTCCTGCGTGGTCGACGGCCCGGGCCAGGGCAACTACGCCGCCGCGAACCTGTTCCTCAACGCCCTCGCCGAGCGGCGCGCGGCCGCCGGACTGCCCGCCCGCGCCATCGCCTGGGGCCTGTGGGGCGGTGAACACGGCATGATCCAGCGGCTCAAGAAGGCCGATGTCCTGCGCGTCAACCGCTGGGGCATGATCGAGCTCAGCACGGACGAAGGGCTGCGGCTCTTCGACCGCGCCCTCGCCTGTGACACCCCCGCGCCCGTCGCGATCCACCTCGACAAGACGGCCATCCAGCACCGCACCGAGGGCATACCCGCCGTCTTCCGCGGCCTGGTGCGCGCCGCGGCGACCCGGAAGACCGCCACGACCGGCGCCACGGCCGCCGCCGACGCCACGGCCGGTGACGCGCCCGCCCTCGCCGTACGGCTGGCCGGGCTGCCCGACGGTGAACGCGACCGTGCCGTCCTGGAACTGGTGCGCGCCGAGGTCGCCGCCGTCCTCGGCCATGACTCCGCCGGCCAGATCGAACCGGGGCGCGCGTTCCAGGAGATGGGCTTCGACTCCCTCACCGCCGTCGAACTCCGCAACCGCCTCCAGAGCACGACGGGCCTGCGCGTCCCCGCCACCGTCGTCTTCGACTACCCCAGCTCGCGCGCCCTGGCCGACTTCCTGCGCGCCGAGGTCTCCGGCACCGACGACACCCACGCCGTCATCGCCGCCGCCCCGGACGGCGCCGCCGACGACGACCCCATCGCCATCGTCGGCATGGCCTGCCGCTACCCCGGTGGTGTCACCGACCCCGAGGGTCTCTGGCAGCTCGTCGTCGACCAGGTCGACGGCATCAGCGCCGACCCGCCCACCGACCGTGGCTGGCACCTGGAACGGCTCTACGACGCCGAGCTGTCCCGCCCCGAGACCACGTACGTCCTCGACGGCGGATTCCTCTACGACGCCGCCGACTTCGACCCCGACTTCTTCGGCATCAGCCCGCGCGAGGCCCACCGGCTCGACCCGCAGCTGCGGGTGCTGCTGGAGGCGTCCTGGGAGGCGTTCGAGCGGGCCGGGATCGCGCCCGGCACCCTCAAGGGCAGCCAGACGGGCGTGTACGCGGGCCTGATGCACCACGACTACGTCACCAGCGCCATCCAGGGCAGCACCATCTCCGGCCGGGTCTCCTACACCCTGGGGCTGGAAGGCCCCTCGGTCACGGTCGACACCGCCTGCTCCTCCTCCCTGGTCGCGCTGCACTTCGCGGCCCAGGGACTGCGGCGCGGTGAGTGCTCGCTCGCCTTGGCGGGCGGTGTGTCCGTGATGGCGACGCCGGACATGTTCACCGAGTTCAGCCGCCAGGGAGCGCTCTCCCGCGACGGCCGCTGCAAGGCGTTCTCCGCCGCCGCGGACGGGACCAGCTGGGGCGAGGGCGTCGGTGTCCTCGTACTCGAACGGCTCTCCGACGCCCGCCGCAACGGGCACGACGTCCTCGCCGTCATCCGTGGCTCCGCCGTCAACCAGGACGGTGCCTCCAACGGCTTCACCGCGCCCAACGGCCCCTCGCAGCAGCGCGTGATCCGCCAGGCGCTCGGCACTGCCGGACTCGGCCCCGTCGACATCGACATCGTCGAGGCCCATGGCACCGGCACCTCGCTCGGTGACCCGATCGAGGCCCAGGCCCTGATCGCCACCTACGGCCAGGGACGCGCCGAGGGCCGGCCGCTGTGGCTCGGTTCGCTGAAGTCCAACATCGGCCACACCCAGGCCGCGTCCGGTGTCGCCAGCGTCATCAAGATGGTCATGGCGATGCGGAACGGTGTGATGCCCGCGACCCTGCATGTCGATGAGCCGTCGCCGCATGTCGACTGGTCGGCGGGCGCGGTCGAGCTGCTGACCGAGGCCCGGGCATGGGAGGCGGACGGCCGTGCGCGCCGCGCGGGCGTGTCGTCCTTCGGTCTGAGCGGAACCAACGCCCATGTGATCCTGGAGGAGGCTCCCGAGGTCTCCGAGACCCCCGAGACGCCGTTGTCTGTGGTGCTTCCGGCGGTGCCGGTGGTGCTGTCGGGGCGTACGGAGGGTGCGCTGAGGGCGCAGGCGGCGCGCTTGGCCGACCTTCTCGCCGAGCACCCGGAGCTGGCCCCGCTGGATGTGGCCTATTCGCAGGCGACCAGCCGGTCGGTGTTCGAGCAGCGGGCGGCCGTGGTCGGCTCCGGCCGTGAGGAACTCCTGGCGGTGCTCGCGGCGGTCGCTGATGGCTCGGTGGCAGGGGTTACGCCTGTCTCGGGTCGTACGGCCGTGGTCTTCTCCGGCCAGGGGAGTCAGCGGGTGGGGATGGGCGCGGAGCTGTACGCGTCGTTCCCCG
Source organism: Streptomyces sp. NPDC057638 (assembly GCF_042800315.1). Classification (NCBI taxonomy): domain Bacteria; kingdom Bacillati; phylum Actinomycetota; class Actinomycetes; order Kitasatosporales; family Streptomycetaceae; genus Streptomyces; species Streptomyces sp. NPDC057638. The sequence goes on along the minus strand of NZ_JBHVHF010000026.1, from coordinate 15,332 downwards.
TGTTCGCCGAGGCGCTGGATGAGGCCATTGAGGCGCTGGGCCTGCCCCTGCGGGAGGTCATGTGGCCGGAAGGCGATGACGAGCGTTTGAACCGCACCGGGTTCACCCAGCCCGCGTTGTTCGCGTTCGAGGTCGCCCTCTACCGGCTGCTGGAGTCCTGGGGCCTGCGGCCGGACTTCGTCGCCGGACACTCCATCGGCGAACTCGTCGCCGCGCATGTGGCGGGTGTGCTGTCGCTGAAGGACGCGGCGGTGCTGGTGGCCGCCCGTGCCCGGCTGATGGACGCCCTCCCCGAGGGTGGTGCGATGGTCGCCGTCCAGGCCACCGAGGACGACGTACGGGAGCACCTCACCGGGCACGAGTCGGTGAGTATCGCCGCTGTCAACGGCCCCCGTTCCGTCGTCATCTCCGGCGACGAACAAGCGGTCACGGAGATCGCGGCCCGTTTTGAGCGTTCCACGCGGCTGAAGGTGTCCCACGCCTTCCACTCGCCGCTGATGGACCCGATGCTGGCCGAGTTCCGCAAGATCGCCGCGGACCTCACGTACGCGGACCCGCGTATCCCGGTGGTCTCCAACGTCACGGGTCAGCTGGCTGAGGTGACGGACGCCGAGTACTGGGTGCGCCATGTCCGCGACGCCGTCCGCTTCGCGGATGGCCTGAACACCCTGCACACCAAGGGCGTGACGACGTTCATCGAGGTCGGCCCCCAGGCCGTTCTCTCCGGACTGGTCCGCGAGACCCTCGCCGACAGCGCCGAGGTCATCGCCCTCCAGCGCCGCGACCGCCCCCAGACCACCGCGCTCCTTCAGGGCCTCGCCCAGTTCCACACCCGTGGCCTGGACATCGACTGGACCGCGTTCTTCACCGGAACCGGCGCCCACCGCGTCAACCTCCCCACCTACGCCTTCCAGCGCGACCGCTACTGGATGGACTCCGACGGCGGAGCGCCGGATGTGGAGCGGGCCGGGCTGGAGGTGGCGGGGCATCCGCTGCTGGGTGCCGTGGTGGGGCTGCCCGCGACCGGGGGACTCGTCCTCACCGGGCGGCTGTCGCGCGAGGCGCAGCCGTGGCTGGTCGACCACGCGGTGCTGGACACCGTCCTGTTGCCCGGTACGGCCTTCGTGGAGATGGCGATACGGGCGGGAGACGAGACGGGCTGCACCCTGCTGGAGGAGCTGACGCTGCACGCGCCGCTCGTCCTGCCCGAACGCCGTGGCGTGGCCCTCCAGGTCACCGTCGACGGTCCCGGCACCGACGGCCGCCGTCCCTTCCAGATCTACTCGCGCCCCGAGGACCCGGGCACCGACGCCGTGTGGACGCTGCACGCCGAGGGCACGCTCGCCACCGGCGGCGGCACGGCCGGGGCGACGGGCATGGAGGTCTGGCCCCCGGCGGGCGCCACCCCCGTCCCGCTCGACGGCCTCTACGACCGACTCACCGAGCATGGATTCGGCTACGGCCCGACCTTCCAGGCCGTGCGTGCCGTGTGGCGGCGCGAGGGTGAACTCTTCGCCGAGATCGCACTGCCGGACGGGGCGGCCGGGGACGCGGCCGAGTTCGGTCTGCACCCCGCGCTGCTGGACGCCACCCTGCACACCAAGTTCTTCCTGACCGATGAGCAGTCCGCCGCCGACGGACCGTCGATCCCCTTCGCGTGGAACGGCGTACGTCTGCATGCCGCCGGGGCGACCCTCCTGAGGGTCAAGGTCGTCCCCGGGGGCACGGACACGGACGCCGTACGGATCGTCGCCGCCGACGGTTCGGGCACCCCGGTCCTGACGGTCGACTCGCTGGTGACCCGCGTGGTCTCAGCCGACCGGCTCGGTTCCGCCGACGCCGTACCGGACGCCGCGCACCCGTCGCTGTTCCGGGTGACCTGGTCTGACCTATCCGATGTGTCCGGTACGGAGACCGGGTGGGAGAGCCACGAGGTCGTCACCGACCCCGCCGCGCCCGTCCCGGACCGTGTCCGTACGGCCACACACGCGGTCCTCGCCGCCCTCCAGGCCCGGATGTCCGACGATTCCGACGATTCGGCCGTCTCTGTCGCCTCCGCCGACTCCTTCGAGAACGGCGACGGCACCGGGACGAATCCTCTGGTCGTCCTCACCCGGGGCGCCGTCACCGTCGGCGCGGGCGATCCCGTCACCGACCTGGCCGGTGCCGCCGTGTGGGGCATGGTCCGCTCGGCGCAGGCCGAGACCCCGGGCCATTTCGTCCTCGCCGACCTGGACGACGACCCCGCCTCGCGGGCGGCGCTCGCCGCCGCCGTCGCGACGGGTGAGCCGCAGTTCGCCATCCGCGCGGGCCGGATCAGCGTGCCGCGCCTGGCCCGTGTCACGGCCGAGGAGGCCGCCCCGGCCGCCGGGAGCCCGGACCCGGAGTCCTGGCCGGCCGGTACGGGAACCGTCCTGGTCACCGGCGGCACCGGAGGGCTCGGTTCCCTGATCGCCCAGCATCTGGTCACCCGCCACGGCGTCCGCCGACTGCTGCTGACCAGCCGCAGCGGGATGGCCGCCGAGGGCGCGGCCGAACTGGTCGCCGAACTGACCGCCTCGGGCGCCGAGGTCGAGGTGGCCGCGTGCGATGTCGCCGACCGGGACGCGCTCGCCGCCCTCCTCGCCGCCATCGACCCCGCCCATCCGCTCACGGCCGTCGTCCACACCGCCGGAGTCTCCGCCAACGGAGTGATCGGCGCGCTCAGCCCCGAGCAGGTCGACTACGTCCTCGGACCCAAGGTCGACGCGGCCTGGCACCTGCACGAACTGACCCGTGAGCTGCCGCTGACCGCGTTCGTGCTGTACTCCTCGTCGTCCTGTGTGGTCGACGGTCCGGGGCAGGGCAACTACGCCGCCGCGAACCTGTTCCTCAGCGCGCTGGCCGAGTACCGCACCGCTGCCGGACTGCCCGCCCACGCCCTCGCCTGGGGCCTGTGGGGCGAGCAGCGCGGCATGATCCAGGGCCTGACCGCCAGGGACGTCGAACGCACCCGCCGCTGGGGCATGAACGAACTCACCGCCGCCGACGGTACGGAACTGTTCGACCTGGCCACCCGCACCGCGCTGCCCGCGCTGATGCCGGTACACCTGGACCCGGCCGTGATCCGCGACCGCGTCGGTGGAGTGCCGCACATGCTGCGCGCCCTGGCCGGGACGGCGCCCGGCCGCCGTACCCCCGTCCGGGCCCGTGCGGGCGCGGGCACCGGGAGCGCCGAGGGTCCCGGTCTCGCCGAGCGCCTGGCCGGTCTCAGCGACGCCGAGCGCGCCCGTACCGTGCTCGACCTGGTCCGCACCCACACGGCCGCCGTCCTCGGGCACAGCTCGGCCGACGCCGTGGACCCGGACCGCGCGTTCCAGGAGATGGGCTTCGACTCGCTCGGCGGAGTGGAACTCCGTAACCGTCTCAAGGCCGCCACCGGGCTCCCGGTCCGCGCCACCGCCGTCTTCGACCACCCCACCTCCCGCGCCCTGGCCGACGCCCTGCTCGCGCAGGTGGCGCCCACCGACAGCGGGTCCGACACCACCACCGCCGAGCAGGTGCGCAAGGCACTCCAGGACATCCCCCTGAAGCGGCTGCGCGACGCGGGACTCCTCGACGGCCTGCTGGAACTCGCCGGGGTCAGCGTCTCCGACACCGACGACCTCGACGGGCCGGGAGCGGGCTTCCTCGATGTCCTCGACGGCATCGACGAACTCGACACCGACAGCCTGATCAGCATGGCCCTTGAGGGTTCGGCGGCGGACGGCGCCGATGACCTGACTGGCGATCTGTCAGATCTGGGTGACCTGGGTGATCTGGACGGCATCGGTGACGCGGATGACTTCGGCGACGACGACTACCAGGAGGCGTGACGTGACGACAGGCAACGAACAGAAGATCGTCGCGGCGCTCCGCTCGTCGGTCAAGGAGACGGAACGGCTGCGCGAGCAGGTCCGCAGGCTGACCACGGCCGCCCGGGAACCGATCGCCATCGTCGGCATCGGCTGCCGCTACCCGGGCGGCATCACCGGCCCCGACAGCCTGTGGCAACTCGTGGCCGAGGGCCGGGACGGCGTCTCCGGCTTCCCCGAGGACCGCGGCTGGGACACCGGCCGGCTGTACGACCCGGAGCTGAGCCGCCCCGGCACCAGCTATGTCCGCGAAGGCGGCTTCCTCCACGAGGCCGCCCGCTTCGACCCCGAGTTCTTCGGCATCAGCCCGCGCGAGGCCCAGGCCATGGACCCGCAGCAGCGGCTGCTGCTGGAGACCTCCTGGGAGGCGCTGGAACGGGCCGGCATCCCGCCCGCCACCCTCAAGGGCACCCCGACCGGGGTGTTCGCCGGGGTGATGTACCACGACTACGCGATGAGCGGCATCTCCGGCAGCATCGTCTCCGGCCGGGTCTCCTACACCCTGGGGCTGGAAGGCCCCTCCGTCACCGTCGACACCGCCTGCTCCTCCTCGCTGGTCACCCTCCATCTGGCGGCCCAGGCACTGCGCCAGCGCGAATGCACCCTCGCCCTCGCGGGCGGGGTCGCCGTGATGTCCACACCCGACATGTTCGTGGAGTTCAGCCGTCAGGGCGCGCTCGCCCGGTCCGGCCGCTGCCGCTCCTTCGCCGCCTCGGCCGACGGCACGGGCTGGTCGGAGGGCGTGGGTGTGCTGGTGCTCGAACGCCTGTCGGACGCCCGGCGCAACGGCCATCAGATCCTCGCCGTACTGCGCGGCTCCGCCGTCAACCAGGACGGCGCCAGCAACGGCCTCTCCGCGCCCAACGGCCCCGCCCAGGAACGCGTCATCCGGCAGGCCCTCGCCAACGCCCGCGTCTCCGCCGACCAGATCGACACCGTCGAGGCCCACGGCACGGGCACCACCCTCGGCGACCCGATCGAGGCCCAGGCCCTCCTCGCCACCTACGGTCAGGAACGCCCCGCCGACCGGCCGCTGTGGCTGGGCTCGCTCAAGTCCAACCTGGGTCACACCCAGGCGGCGGCCGGTGTCGCGGGCGTCATCAAGATGGTGATGGCCATGCGGCACGGCGTCCTGCCCAGGACGCTCCATGTCGACGAGCCCAACCCGCATGTCGACTGGGACTCCGGTGCCGTCTCGCTCCTCACGGAGGCCCGCCCCTGGGAACGCGGCGGCCACCCCCGCCGCGCGGGCATCTCCTCGTTCGGTATGAGCGGCACCAACGCCCACATCATCGTGGAGGAACCGCCCGCCGAGCCCTCCACCAACCCCGCCGACCCGTCGGCCGCCCCCGCCGCCTCCCCTCCGCCCCCGGCCGTACCGCTGCTGCTCTCCGCCCGCAGCGCCCCGGCCCTGCGGGCGCAGGCGGAGCGGCTGACGGACGATCTCGCTGGGCGTGGGGAGTTCTCGCCGCTTGATCTGGCGTTCTCGCTGGCGACCAGCCGGGCAGTGTTCGAGCGGCGTGCCGTTGTCGTGGGCTCGGACCGCGAGGAACTCCTGCGGGGGCTGGCGGCGGTCGCTGACGGTACGGAGGCGGGTGTGACACCTGCTGCCGGTCGTATGGCCGTGGTGTTCTCCGGTCAGGGAAGCCAGCGGGTGGGGATGGGCGCGGAGCTGTACGCGTCGTTCCCGGTGTTCGCGACCGCGCTGGACGAGGCCATTGAGGCGCTGGGCCTGCCGTTGCGTGAGGTGATGTGGGCTGAGGAGGGTGATCTCAGGCTGCATCGGACGGGGTTCACCCAGCCCGCGGTGTTCGCGTTCGAGGTGGCGTTGTATCGCCTGTTGGAGTCGTGGGGTCTGCGGCCGGACTTCGTCGCCGGGCACTCGATCGGTGAGCTGGTCGCCGCGCATGTGGCGGGTGTGCTGTCGCTCAAGGACGCGGCGGTGCTGGTGGCCGCGCGTGCCCGGCTCATGGAGGCCCTCCCCGAGGGTGGTGCGATGGTCGCCATCCAGGCCACGGAAGACGACGTACGCAAGCACCTCACCGACACGGTGAGCATCGCCGCCGTCAACGGCCCCCGTTCCGTCGTCGTCTCCGGCGAGGAACAAGCGGTCATGGAGATCGCGGGTCGCTTTGAGCGTTCCACGCGGCTGAAGGTGTCGCACGCGTTCCACTCGCCGCTGATGGATCCGATGCTGGCCGAGTTCCGCAAGATCGCCGCGGAGCTGACGTACGCGGAGCCGCGTATCCCGGTGGTCTCCAACGTCACCGGCCAGCTGGCTGAGGTGACGGACGCCGAGTACTGGGTCCGTCATGTCCGCGACGCGGTGCGCTTCCATGACGGCCTGGACACCCTCGAAGCCCAGGGTGTCACCACCGTGATCGAGGTCGGCCCCCAGGCCGTTCTCTCCGGCCTCGGCACCGACCGTAACGCCCAGTTCATCCCCACCCAGCGGCGCGACCGCCCCGAGACGACCGAACTCCTCACCGCCCTCGGCCAGCTCCACAACCACGGCCTGGACATCGACTGGACCGCGTTCTTCACCGGAACCGGCGCCCACCGCGTCGACCTCCCCACCTACGCCTTCCAGCACCAGCACTACTGGCTCACCGTCCCCGAGGCGGGTACCGATGTCTCCGAGGCCGGGCTTGACCCGGCCGGGCACCCGCTGTTGCGCGCCGCCGTGCGCCCGGCCGACTCCGAGCAGATCGTCCTCACCGGGCGGCTCAGCGTCCGCACCCACCCCTGGCTCGCCGACCACACCGTGTCCGGTGCCGTGCTCTTCCCCGGCACCGGGTTCGTGGAACTCGCCGTCCGCGCGGGTGACGAGGTCGGCTGCCCGGTCATCGAGGACCTGACCATCGAGGCCCCGCTGGTCCTCACCGACGACGGCGGTACGGTCCTCCAGGTCATCGCCCGCGCCGACACGGATCCCGCGCGGAGCAACGGCCGGCACCATGTGGTCGAGATCTACTCGCGTCCCGACGACCCCACCGCCGACCTGCCCTGGACGCGCCACGCGTCCGGAGTGCTGCGCCCGGCCGCGCCCGGTACCGGCACGGTGGAGAGCGGCGATCTCACCGTATGGCCGCCGGTCGGCGCCGAGCCGCTGAACCTCACCCTGGCGGAGGCGTACGACACCCTCGCCGACCACGGACTGGGCTACGGACACACCTTCCAGGGCCTGCGCCGAGTCTGGCGCCGCGACGGCGACCTGTTCGCCGAGATCGCCCTGCCCGAGGACGCCGCCGAGGCGGCGGGGGAGTTCGCCCTCCACCCGGCCCTCCTCGACGCCGCTCTGCACCCCCTCGCGCTCGACACCGCCGACCGTGGCGAGGACACCTCCGCCGAAGGCCCCCATCTGCCGTTCGCGTGGAGCGGTGTCACGCTGCACGCCACCGGGGCCACCGCCGTACGCGTACGCCTGCGGCCCCTCGGCCCCACGACCGTCGCCCTGGAGATCGCGGACGCCGAGGGCGTGCCCGTGGCCACCGTCGAATCGCTGGCCGCCCGTCCGGTCGCCCTCGACCCGCGCCCGTCGGCGGGCTCGCGGCACGACGCCCTCTTCCGGCTGGACTGGGTCCCCGTACCGCTCTCCGGCCAGACTCCCGTCGCGGACGGCGGCACCACCGTACGATCGGCCGCCGATCTCACCGCCCTCGCGGACCCACCGCGCACGCTCGTTCTCGACTGCCGTCCCACGGCCGACGAGGACCGCCTCGACGCCGCGACCGTACGCCGTGTCACCCACCGGGTCCTGGAGACCATGCGGACCTGGCTGGCCGAGGAACGCTTCCAGGCCACCAGCCTGATCGTCACCACGCGCGGCGCCGTGGCCCGGCCCGGCGAGGACGACCTCACCGACCCGGCGGGAGCGGCTGTCTGGGGGCTGGTGCGTTCCGCGCAGCTGGAGAACCCCGGCCGTATCGTCCTCGCCGACCTGGACGACCACCCCGGCTCCGCCGCGCTGCTGCCCACCCTCGGCACCCCGCCCGAGTCCGAGTTGCTGATCCGCGCCGGAGTCGCCTACGGCGCCCGCCTCACCCGGTTCCGTCCCGACGGCGTACCGACCCGCGCGACTGACACCTCCACCGACGGTACGACGGCGGCCTTCGGCCCCGACGGTACGGTGCTGATCACGGGCGCCACGGGCACGCTCGGCCGTCTCGTCGCCCAGCACCTCGTCACCGCCCACGGCGTGCGCCACCTGCTGCTCACCAGCCGCCGTGGCCCCGACGCCCCCGGTGCGCGCGATCTCCACGACCGGCTCACCGCACTCGGCGCCGACGTACGGATCGCCGCCTGCGACACCGCCGACCGTGAGGCCCTCGCCGCTCTCCTGGCGGACATCCCCGGCGAACACCCGCTGCGCGGTGTCGTCCACGCGGCGGGCGTCCTGGCCGACGGCGTCCTCAGCTCGCTGGACACCGACCGCCTCGACCGGGTACTGCGGCCGAAGGCCGACGCCGCCTGGCAGCTGCACGAGCTGACCCGGGAACTGCCGCTCACCGCCTTCGTCCTCTTCTCCTCGGTCGCGGGCACCTTCGGCGCGCCCGGCCAGGCCAACTACGCCGCCGCCAACGCCTATCTGGACGCCCTCGCCCACCGCCGCCGGGCCCTCGGACTGCCCGCGTCGTCCCTGGCCTGGGGGCCGTGGGCCGAGGACAGCGAGGCCGGGGCGGGGATGGCGGGCGCGCTCGCCGACCAGGACCGCTCGCGGCTCACCCGCTCCGGGCTGGTGCCGCTCACGGCGGACGACGGCCTGGCGCTCCTCGACACCGCCACCGCCGGTACCAGTGACACGAACGCGGCACTCCTGGCCGCCCGGCTCGACCTGGCCTCGCTGCGGACCGGGCCGACCGGAGAACTCCCGGCGCTCTTCCACGGCCTGCCCGACGCCACCGCCACCCGCCGACGGTCCGCGTCCGGACGCGCTCCCGCCGCCGGATTCACCGACCGGCTGCGCCGGATGCCCGGCGCCGAACGCCCGGCCGCCGTCACGGAACTGATCCGGACCCAGGCCGCCACCGTCCTCGGCTATGCCTCCGGCGTCCAGGTGGACACCGGCCGTGCCTTCCAGGACCTCGGCTTCGACTCCCTGACGGCGGTCGAGTTCCGCAACGGCCTGGCCTCGGCCACAGGACTGCGGCTCCCGGCGACCCTCGTCTTCGACTATCCCGACATCGCCACCCTCGCCCAGCACCTGCTCGACCAGCTCACCGAACCGGCCGAACAGCGGACCGGCGCGTCTGACACCTCCGGCGCGCCCGGCCGACGCCGTGACGAGCGCACGGACGACGAGCCGCTCGCCATCGTCGGCGTCGCCTGCCGTCTCCCGGGCGGCGTCGAGAGCCCCGAGGACCTGTGGCGACTGGTCGCCGAGGGCCGTGAAGGCGTCACCGGCTTCCCCACCGACCGTGGCTGGGACACCGCCCGCCTCTACGACCCCGAGGGCTCCCGCCCGCACACCACATACGTCAGGGAAGGCGGCTTCCTCCACGGCGCCGCCGAGTTCGACCCCGGCTTCTTCGGCATCAGCCCGCGCGAGGCCGAGGAGATGGACCCGCAGCAGCGGCAACTCCTCGAAACCTCCTGGGAGGCCCTGGAACGGGCGGGCATCCGGCCCGCCACCCTGCGCGGTACCGACACCGGTGTCTTCGCCGGGGTGATGTACCACGACTACCCGACCGGCGCGAGCGCGGGAAGCATCGTCTCGGGCCGGGTCTCCTACACGCTGGGCCTGGAGGGTCCGGCGGTGTCGGTGGACACGGCGTGCTCGTCGTCGCTGGTCAGCCTGCATCTGGCGGGTCAGGCGCTGCGGCGGGGTGAGTGCTCGCTCGCCCTCGTCGGCGGTGTGACCGTGATGGCCACACCGGACACCTTCGTCGAGTTCAGCCGCCAGCGCGGCCTCTCTCCCGATGGGCGCTGCAAGGCGTTCTCGGCGGGTGCGGATGGCACCGGCTGGTCGGAGGGTGTGGGTGTGCTGGTGCTGGAGCGGCTGTCGGATGCCCGGCGCCATGGTCATGAGGTGCTGGCTGTGGTGCGTGGTTCGGCGGTGAATCAGGATGGTGCGTCGAATGGTCTGACGGCTCCGAACGGCCCGTCGCAGCAGCGGGTGATCCGTCAGGCGCTGGCGTCGGCGGGCCTGTCCACCGCTGATGTGGATGTGGTGGAGGCGCATGGTACGGGGACGACGCTGGGTGATCCGATCGAGGCCCAGGCGGTGCTTGCGACGTATGGTCAGGGGCGTCCTGAGGGTCGGCCGTTGTGGCTGGGTTCGCTGAAGTCGAACATCGGGCACGCCCAGGCGGCGGCGGGTGTCGCGGGTGTCATCAAGATGGTGATGGCGATGCGGCACGGTGTCCTGCCGAAGACGCTGCATGTCGATGAGCCGTCGCCGCATGTCGACTGGTCGGCGGGCGCGGTCGAGCTGCTGACCGAGGCCCGGGCATGGGAGGCGGACGGCCGCACACGCCGGGCGGGTGTCTCCTCGTTCGGGATCAGCGGTACCAACGCCCATGTCATCCTCGAAGAAGCCCCCCCAGCTGAGTCGGCTGCGCCCGCAGCGCCGTCGACCGGCCTGCCCGCCGTGCCCGTCCTCCTGTCAGGCCGCACGGAAACCGCCCTCCGGGCGCAGGCCGCACGCCTGGCCGACCTCCTCACCGAGAACCCCGACCTGACCCCACTGGACGTGGCCTACTCCCAGGCCACCACCCGGTCCGTGTTCGAACAGCGCGCCGTGGTGGTCGGCTCCGCCCGCGAGGAACTCCTCAAGGGCCTGGAGGCGGTCGCTGACGGTACGGAGACGGGGATTACGCCTGTCTCGGGTCGTACGGCCATGGTGTTCTCCGGCCAGGGAAGCCAGCGTGCGGGCATGGGCGCGGAGCTGTACGCGTCGTTCCCCGTCTTCGCTGGTGCGCTGGACGAGGCCATCCAGGCGCTCGGCCTGCCCCTGCGTGAGGTGATGTGGGCCGAGGAGGGTGACCTCAGGCTGAACCGCACGGGGTTCACCCAGCCCGCGTTGTTCGCGTTCGAGGTGGCGTTGTATCGCCTGCTGGAGTCATGGGGGGTGCGGCCTGACTTTGTGGCCGGGCACTCCATCGGTGAACTCGTCGCCGCGCATGTGGCGGGTGTGCTGTCGCTGAAGGACGCGGCGGTACTGGTGGCCGCCCGTGCCCGGCTGATGGAGGCCCTCCCGGCCGGTGGTGCGATGGTCGCCATCCAGGCCACCGAAGACGACGTACGCGAACACCTCACCGACACGGTGAGCGTCGCCGCTGTCAACGGCCCCCGTTCCGTCGTCATCTCCGGCGAGGAGCAGGCTGTGACGGAGATCGCGGCCCGTTTCGAGCGTTCCACGCGGTTGAAGGTGTCGCACGCGTTCCACTCGCCGCTGATGGATCCGATGCTGGCCGAGTTCCGCAAGATCGCCGCAGAGCTGACGTACGCGGAGCCGCGTATCCCGGTGGTCTCCAACGTCACGGGTCAGCTCGCCGACGTCACCGACGCCGAGTACTGGGTCCGCCATGTCCGCGACGCGGTGCGCTTCCATGACGGCCTGGACACCCTCGAAGCCCAGGGTGTGACGACCGTGATCGAGGTCGGCCCCCAGGCTGTCCTCTCCGGCCTCGGTACCGACCGTAACGCCCAGTTCATTCCCACTCAGCGCCGCGACCGCCCCGAGACCGCCGAACTCCTCACCGCCCTCGGCCGCCTCCACAACCACGGCGTCACCCTCGACTGGACCGCGTTCTTCGCCGGAACCGGCGCCCACCGCGTCGACCTCCCCACCTACGCCTTCCAGCGCGACCGCTACTGGATGGACCCCACATCCGGCCACGGCGCTCCGGCCACCCTGGGCCAGGTTCCCGTCACCCATCCCCTCCTGGGCGCCGCCATCGCACTGCCCGACAGCGGCGGCCTCGCCCTCACCGGACGTATCAGCACCCACACCCACCCCTGGATCACCGACCACACGGTCCACGGCACCACCCTCCTCCCCGGCACCGCACTCATCGAACTCGCCCTCCACGCCGGAACCCACACCCACACACCCCACCTCGAAGAACTCACCATCCACACCCCCCTCACCCTCCCCCACCACCACACACCCCTCGCCCTCCACATCACCCTCACCACCCCCGACACCCACCACCACCGCACGGTACGGGTGTTCTCCCGCCCGGAGACGGGTGGAGCGGCGGGGCTGGACGAGCAGGAGTGGACCCTGCACGCCGAGGGAGTGCTCGCGCCGGAGCCGTCCGCCGAGGAGGAGACGGCCGCCGGGCTGGGGGAGAGCTGGCCGCCCACGGGGGCCACGCCCGTACCGCTGGAGGGCTTCTACGCCGACCTCGACGCGCTGGGACTGGAGTACGGGCCGGTCTTCCGCGCCCTCCGGGCCGCGTGGCGGGATACCGACGCCCTCTACGGTGAGGTGGCCCTGCCCGAGGAGACGTCCGGTGACGCGGCCGCGTACGGCGTGCATCCCGCGCTGCTCGACGCGGCCCTGCACACGAGCTTCCTCGAACGGGGCTCGGACCCGGAATCCCCGGCCGGCCCGTCGATCCCCTTCGCGTGGAACGGCGTACGTCTGCACGCGACCGGCGCCACCACGCTCCGGGTCCGGGTGACAGCGGCTGGTTCCGGGCTGCGCCTGGACGCGGTGGATCCCGAGGGCGCGCCGGTCATCACCGTGGCGTCGCTGGTGGCCCGGCCCGTCTCGGCGGAGCAGCTGTCCGCGGCCTCCTCCGTCGCCCACCGCTCCCTCTTCCAGGTGAGCTGGCTGTCGGTTCCGGGCACGCCCGCCGGAGCCCAGGTTTCCCCCACGTCGGGCTGGGCCACGCTCGGCGGGGACGGCCTGGGGCTCGGCCACCCGGAGCTGTCGGCCGTCCTGGACGCGGGGGGCACGGCACCTGCCGTCGCCGTCCTCGGCTGCGCCACCGACGCCGGTGAGCCGATGCCGACCCGGGTCCGTACCGCGACGGAATCCGTCCTGGCCGCACTCCAGTCCTGGTCGGACGAGGAACGGCTGGACCGGTCCCGACTGCTGGTGGTCACGCGGGGCGCCGTCGCGACCCGGCCCGGCGAGGACGTCGGCGATCTGCCGGGAACCGCGGTGTGGGGGCTGGTGCGTTCCGCGCAGGCCGAGAACCCGGACCGGTTCGTCCTGGTCGACCTGGACGACGACCCCCGCTCGTCGGCCGCCCTCGCCACCGCCGCCGCCATGGACGAGCCGCAACTCGCGATCCGTGGCGGCGAGATCCTGGTGCCCCGGCTGACCCGGGCGGACGCGCACACCGCGTCCGACGACCCGACGGGCCCGGACCCGGCCGTCGCACCCTGGGACGGCGACGGCACGGTACTCATCACGGGCGGTACGGGAGGTCTGGGCAGCCTTGTCGCCCGTCATCTCGTCACCGAACACGGCGTACGGCACCTCCTTCTCACCAGCCGCCGGGGCATGGCGGCCGAGGGCGCGGCGGAACTGGCCGCGGAACTGGCGGAGTCGGGCGCCCGGGTCCGTATCGAGCCGTGCGATGTCGGCGACCGGCGGGCGCTCGCGGCCCTGCTCGACAGCGTCGATCCGGAGCATCCGCTCACAGGTGTCGTCCACACGGCGGGCGTCGCCGCGAACGCGGTGGTCGGCGCGCTGACCCCCGAGTACCTCGACCATGTGCTCGGTCCGAAGGCCGACGCGGCCTGGCATCTGCACGAGCTGACCCGGGAACTGCCGCTGACCGCGTTCGTCCTGTTCTCGTCGTCCTCCAGTGTGGTCGACGGTCCCGGCCAGGGCAGCTACGCGGCGGCCAACCTGTTCCTCGGCGGCCTCGCCGAGCACCGCGCCGCGTCCGGGCTGCCCGCCCGCTCCCTGGCCTGGGGCCTGTGGGGCGAGGGGCACGGCATGGTCCGGGGGCTGAAGACGGCCGATGTCGAACGCATCCGCCGCTGGGGCATGACGGAGCTGAGCGCGGCCGACGGTCTTGAGCTGTTCGACGCCGCGCTGCGGCGGCCGGTCCCGGCCACACTGCCCGCGCACCTCGATCCGGTGGTGATCCGGGACCGGGCCGACGGGGTTCCGCCGCTGCTGCGGGAACTGGTCCGTACCGTCGCCCCCGTACGCCGGGCCGCCGCCCGTGTCACGGCGGCGGGTGCCGAGACGGGCGTACCGCTGACGCGGCGCCTCGCCGGTCTGACAGGTGAGGACCGGGAACGTGTCGTGGTCGACCTCGTCCGAACCCATGTGGCGGCCGTACTGGGCCATGACGGCCCCGAGGCGATCGAGCCCGACCGCCCCTTCCTGGAGCTGGGCTTCGACTCGCTGGGGGCGGTGGAACTGCGCAACCGGCTCAAGGGCGCGGCAGGCGTGCCCATGCCCGCCACCATCGTCTTCGACCACCCCAGCGCGCGTGACCTCGCCGTCTGGATCCTGGCGGAGCTGGGGGACACCGACACGGACACCGCGACCGGGAACGCCGGGAGCGGCGGCCAGGACCGGGCCAGGACCTCACCCGACCCGGCCGGGGAGTCGCTCAGCGCGATCTTCCGCCAGGCCATCGCCCGGGACCGGCTCGACCAGGGCGTGACCATCCTCGACCTGGCCGCCCAACTCCGCCCCACCTACACCAGCCCCGACGAACTGACCGCGCCGCCGTCGGCCATCCGCCTGGCGACCGGACCCGAGGCATCCGGGCTGTTCTGCTTCCCCTCGCCCGCGGCCATGGGCGGCGCCCACCAGTTCGCCCGGCTCGCCTCCGCGATGCGCGGCACGCGGGACGTCTCCGCCATACCGCTGCCCGGCTTCGCGGACGACGAGAGCCTGCCCGCGGCCTTCGCCACCGTGGTGGAGGGCAGCGCCCGCCAGATCCGCGACGCGGCGGGCGACCGGCCGTATGTCCTGCTCGGCTACTCGGCGGGCGGCATCTTCGCCCACGCCACCGCGCGCCATCTGGAACGGACCGGCACCGGTCCACGGGCCGTCGTCCTGCTGGACACCTACCACCCGAAGACCGAAGGACTGGTCGGGCTGATCGCCCAGATGTTCGCCAGCCTTTTCGAGAAGGAGGCCCTCTTCGGCCCGTTCACCAACGCGCGCCTGACGGCCATGGCCTGGTACGGGCAGCTGATGGAGGACTGCGCCCTGGACCCCATCGAGGCACCTATCCTCTTCGCCCGCCCCCGGGAATGGGCGGGCGAGGGCGAGACAGCCCCGCCCACCGACGCCTGGCGCACCTCGTGGGACACGGCACACACCACGATCGATGTCGAGGGCGACCACCTGACCATGGTCGAATCCCAGGCCCACCTCACGGCCGAGGCTGTCAACGCGTGGCTGGAGTCCCTGGAGTGACGCGATGAGTGAGCGTGTGAGGGGTCGGCCGGTCGGCTGACGGCTTACGTGTCAACTCGTGTGATGGGGTGGGGCCGGGCTCTTGTTGAGCC
>NZ_JBHVHF010000025.1:0-44981 GCF_042800315.1 Streptomyces sp. NPDC057638 | reverse complement strand
CCCCGCGGGTTCCCCACCCGTCTCAGTGCCCCATACCGAGCCCGCCGTCGACGGGCACCACGGCCCCGGTGATGTAACTCGCGCCGGGCCCCGAGAGGAACCGCACCACCTTGGCGACCTCCGCCGCCGACCCGGTGCGCCCCAGCGGGATGGCCTCGACCATCGACGTCCGCCGCGCCTCGGGCAGGGCGGCGCTCATGTCGGTGTCGATCAGCCCCGGCGCCACGATATTCACCGTGATGTTCCGTGGCGCCAGTTCCCGGGCCAGTGAGCGGCCCAATCCAATGAGCCCCGCCTTGGAGGCGGAGTAATTCGTCTGCCCGGTCGCGCCGAGCATTCCGGATACGGACGAGACAAAGATGATCCGACCGCACCGGCTTTTCATCATCGGCCGCAACGCGCGCTTGGCGACGCGGTACGAACCCGTGAGATTGGTGTCGAGTACAGAGGTGAAATCCTCCTCCGTCATCACGGCGAGCAGCCGATCGGCCGTCACACCGGCGTTGGAGACCAGAACCTCGACGGGACCCTGTTCGGCCTCGATCTCCTTGAACGCCCGGTCCACCTGCTCGGGGTCGGTGACATCACAGACCACCCCGAACAAGCCTTCCGGAACGTCTCCGGAGCGGGTGGTGACCGCGACCCGGTCTCCCGCTGCGGCCATTTCCCGGGCTATCGCCAGACCAATTCCCCGATTCCCTCCGGTAATCAGAACTGAACGTGACACGGACACAGACACCGCTCTCCCATCACCACAGCGACGGTGGAATCCGGGAACCGGATTCCACCCGGCACGGGCACCAGCGAAGCAGAGGACCTTTGCCGGTTCAATACCCGCGGACATGACCGCGGTACATGACGAGGGCGCGGCCCTGGTCGACGCGCCGGACCCGGATCATGGGTGGACGCGGCCCAGGCCACCGGCTTTGAGACACACACCGCCGCACCGGAGGGGCGCGGAGGGGCGCCCCCTGTCAGCACCCAGAAGGGGTTTAGCCTCTGAAACAGAGGCAGAATCCGCTCCCGCTCCCCTAGTTGCTGACTGGAAGGTCAGTCCGGTCGGCGCTCTCCGCCCGCCGCAGGGGCCCCGGCCGCCAGACCGCGCGTGTCCACCAGCCGCTCGATGCCGTCAAGCAGTCGCTGTAGCCCGAAGTCAAAACGGTCGGCGGCATACGGGACCGCCCCCTGGGCGAGGGCACGCTGGAGCGCTGGAAAGCGGTCAAAGTCGACCAGTCTGACCAGCGCGTCATCGCGCTCCCGGGTCGAGGTGTCCTCGGGTACGCCCTCGGGTGCGCCCCGCTCGGCCCGGGACCCGGCCGCCCCCGCCGCGCGATCCATCCGGAGCCGGGCGAGCCCGCGTACATACGCGTCGACGGACTCGATGGCGGCGAGCTTCTCCGGCTCGGTCAGCGCGGTGCCGTCGAAGACCCGCAGCGCGGAGTCGAGCCAGCGGAGCATGTTGGGGCCGGGGACCCGTTCGGCGTCATGGAGCTGGAGCACCCAGGGGTGGCGCAGCACGCTCTCCCAGTCGTCCCGCGCCCAGGCGGCGAGCTTGGCGCGCCAGTCGCCCGGCCGTTCGTGCGGCAGGGCGGAGCCGGTGATGACCGCGTCGAGCATCAGGGCCTCCAGTTCGGCCCGGCCCGGGAGATAGGTGTAGAGGGAGGCGGTGCCGATGCCGAGACGGGAGGCGACCCGGCGCATCGACATCGCCGCGAGCCCCTCCTCCTGGGCCACCTCGATGGCCACGGCGACGATCCGCTCCAGGGTCAGTCCGCGCTCGGGCCCCCGGGAGCCGCGCCGCGTGTCTCCCCACAGCAGTTCCAGGGCGCGCTCGCGCGCGGTCGCCTCGGTCGGCGCGTGCGTCTTCACAGAGCTCCAGCCCTCTCACTTCGCACCAGTGTCTCGAACCTCGCACCACAGTGTCCCGAACCCGTGGTCGCTTGGCGGCCGCCAAAAACTCAGTATATCGTTCGGAGTTAAGCGAACAACGTTCGGTGTTATTCGGGGCTTTCGGACTATGGGGTCTGCGCATGATCGGGGACACGGCGGCGACAGCGGCGAAAGACGGGCGGGCGCGTCGGCGCCGCGAGAAGAACACCCTGCTCGCGGCCACCCTCACCAACGGCCCCAATGAGCTGATCGACTTCATCCTGCCCCTGTGGGCCGGGGCGACCATCGGACTCAGCGCCACCGAGGTGGGCGTCCTGCTCGCGGTGGAGATGGCCATCTCCGTCCTGATGCGCCCGGTGGCGGGTGTCCTCGCCGACACCTACGAGCGGCGCACGATCGCCGCCGTCGGCGCCGCGCTGTACGCGGTCTCCACGGCGGGCTACGCGTTCGCGGAGAACGCCACGCACGCCTACGCGGCCGCCGCGATCGGCGGTGCGGGCGGCGCGCTGCTCTGGGTGGCCGTCCGGGCGATCATCAGCGAGCGGCTGGCCGAGGACTCGGCCGTCTTTCCCCGGCTGCTGGCCGCCCAGGAGACCGGATCATGGGTCGCGTTCGTCGGCGGGATGACCCTGATCGGGTCGATCGACTTCCGGGGCGTCTTCCTCGGCTGTGCCGCCGCGTGCGCCGCCGCCTCGGTACTGCTGCTGACCTCACCCGGGCGCCCCGGCGCCTCCCGGCGCCGCAAGGACCGGCACGAGGATCACCTGACGAAGCGCGAACGCCCCACGGCCGGACTCGGCGAACTGGGCCGCAAGCTGCGGCCCATGCTGATCGCCGTCGCCTTCACCATGACCGCCGAGTCGACGATCTCCCTGCTGCTGGTGATGCACCTCCAGCGCGGCTTCGGGCTGGACGTCACGGCGGTCGCCTTCGTCTTCCTGCCGGGCGCGATCGTGATGTCCCTGGCCTCCGAGCGGCTCCATGGAGTCGTGGTGCGCTTCGGCCGGACCCGGGTACTGACCGTCGCCTCCCTCTTCAGCGCCGTCTTCGCCGCCAGTCTGGCCTGGGCCCCCCATCCGGCGGTCATCGCCGGGCTCTGGGTGCTCAGCGGTCTCGCCTGGGCCACCGTGATGCCCATTCAGCAGGCCGTCATCGCCGAGGCGTCCGGGGAACGCGCGGGCCGCGGCATGGGTGTGTACGAGTCGGCGAGCCTCCTCGGCGCGCTCATCGGGTCCCTGGGGGCGGGACTGCTCTACGACCACGCCAACTGGACGGCGGCCTGTCTGGTCGCGGCGGCGGTCATCCTCGCCGGTGCCGTGGTGGTGCCCCGCGCGGTCCGGCGGCTGGGCGTCGCGGACCTGCCGCCCCCGCCGCCCGCGCCCGCGGAGACACCAGTAGAGGCGCGGGCAGCGGCAGCGAAGGACGCCGGGCAGGGCATGACCCCCGCCCCCTCCCTGAAGAAGGAGAAGCGCGAGGGCGGGGAGAGGCGCGGGAGCAAGCCCAAGGGCGAGGCACCGGTGAAGACCCCCGCCGAGCGCGCGGCCGAGCTGCGCAAGCATGTCGGCACGTTCGTGGCGGCACAGATCGGACTGGCGGTCTTCGGGATCTCCTGGATCGCCGACCTGTTCACCGAGGACTTCGCCACGACCCTGATGCAGGGCGGCGGCCGGGACGGCGGAATGGAGAGCCTCGCCTACGGCGCGGGCCGGATCTGGGTCGTGGTCCTGCTGGTGGATCTGATCTGGACCGGCTCCCAGCTCCTGCGCGCGAGGAGCGCCGCCCGCGCGGCCGACCGCACGGGCGGCGGCCCCCCGCGCTGACGGCACCTCAGCCCCCGGTGCGCCGAGGCACCCGCCACGGCCCCGGACAGCGCCACCCTCCCCGGCCACACACCCAACCGCCCTGACAGCACCGCCTTCCCCGGCGGCCGAGGCAGCCGACCGCCTCGGCCGCCGAGGCGCTCATCCGCCCCTGGCGCACCTCAGCCCCGGCGGCCGAGGCATCGGCCACCGCTGCGGCGCCTCATCCTCCGGTCGCCAGCGAGACCGCCATCGTCAGCTCCACCACCGCGTCCCCGTCATTGCGGTAGCCGTGGGGCACGTTGGCGTCGAAGACGGCCGAGGAGCCCATGGCCACCCGGTGCTCCTCACCGTCCACCACGAGCGTGAGTTCTCCCGCCGTGACGTGGATCAGCTCGACCGTGCCGTCCGCGTGGGCGTCGGACTCGCTGCCGTCCCCGGGCATCAGCCGCCAGGTCCACAGCTCCAGCGGCCCCGGACGCTCGGTGCCCGCGAGCAGCCGGGCCCGGCTGCCGGTGGAGGTGGACCACATCCGTACCGACTGCTCCGGGGTGACGACCCGGACGGCCGCGCTCTCCACCTCGTCCAGCAGGGTGGCGATGCTGACGCCGAGCGCGTCCGCCAGCTTCACCGTCGTACCGACGCTGGGGTTGGTGCGGGCCTGCTCAATCTGGATGATCATGCCCCGGCTCACCCCCGAACGGGCGGCGAGGGCGTCGAGCGTCAGCCCGCGCTCCCCGCGCCAGTGCTTGAGGTTGCGGCCGAGCGCCTGGGCGAGCTGATCGAGATCCGACACATCAAGTCCACTCAACTAAATGACAGAGTCAAATATATTGCACTACGGTGGAATGAACCAAGCCGTTCATCACACTGTACTGCGAGGCATGCCATGACCGTCCTGCTCGCGCTCGCCACCAGCCTGCTCTGGGGAGTGGCCGACTTCCGCGGCGGGCTGCTCACCCGGCGCATGCCCGCACTGACGGTGGTCGTGGTCTCCCAGGCGCTCGCCGTGGCCGCGCTCGGTGTGATCGTGGTCGCCACCGGCGCCTGGCGGGAGGCGGGACCCCTGCTCTGGTACGCGGCGGCGGCGGGCGCGGTGGGCCCGGCGGCCCTGCTCTGCTTCTACCGGGCGCTCGCGCTCGGCCCCATGGGCGTGGTCTCACCGCTGGGCTCCCTGGGCGTCGCCGTGCCCGTCGCCATCGGCTTCCTGCTCGGAGAGCGGCCCGGTCTGCTCCAGTACGCGGGGATCGCCGTCGCCGTCGTGGGGGTGGTCCTCGCGGGCGGACCGGAGCTGCGCGGCGCGGCCGTACAGCGGCGGGCGCTGACCCTCACCCTGGTGGCGGCCGTCGGCTTCGGCGCGGTGATGGCCCTGATCGCCGAGGCGTCCACCACCCTCAACGGACTCTTCCTCGCCCTCTTCGTCCAGCGCGTCATGAATGTCGCGGTCGGCGGCGCCGCGCTCTATGGAGCGGTACGGCGCGGGGCGCGGGCGCTGCCGGAGGAGGGGGGCGCGCGGACCGTGCGCTCGGCGCTGCCGTGGCTGGCCTTCGTGGGCCTGGCCGACGTGGCGGCCAACGGCACCTACGCGCTCGCCGCCCAGAACGGACCGGTCACGGTGGCGGCCGTCCTGGCCAATCTCTACCCGGTGGTGACCGTCCTGGCCGCGCTGCTGCTGCTCGGGGAACGGCTGCGCGCGATCCAGGCGGCCGGCGCCGGACTGGCCCTGGCGGGCACGGTCCTGCTGGCGACGGGCTGAGGCACGGCACCGCACTCCGCCGGGCCGGGTAGGCCTTCCCGGCGCCGGGGAGGCCGGGCGGGTCGGCGGGGAGGCCGGGCCCGCGTCCGCCGTATCCACCCCTCAAACCCAGCGACCCGAGCGACCCCACTGCCCCCGCCGCCCACGCGCGCTCACCCGCCGGTGGGCGCGCCCTCCACCTCCGCCGCCCCCGGGCCAGGAACCGGGCCAGGAACCGGGCCCGACCGTTCCAGCTCCAGCAGCGCCAGCAGCTGTTCGGGCGTCGCCCCGTCCGGGATCGGCACCGGGGCGGGCGTCCGCAGCGGGGGCCGCCAGCCGTGCTCGGGATCCCAGCTCCGTACGACCCGGGCCGGGGCTCCGGCCACCACACAGTGATCGGGCACCTCGCCCCGGACGATGGCGCCCGCCGCGACGACGACATTGCGGCCGATGCGGGCGCCGGGGAGCACGACGGCCCCGGCCGCCAGCCAGCTGCCGGGACCGATCTCCACCGGCGCCACCCGGGGCCACTGGCGCCCGATGGGCTGGTCCGGGTCGTCGTAACTGTGGTTGGTGGAGGTTATGTAGACATACGGTCCGCAGTACGTGTTCGCACCGATGGTGACCCGGGCGTCGGCGACCACATGACTTCCCCGTCCGAGAACGACTCCGTCACCGAGCGTCACGATGGGATCGGGGCCCAGATCGAGTCCCGGCATCATCCCGGCCGTGAGCGTGACCTGTTCGGCGATGACGCAGCAGTCGCCGAGTTCGATCCAGCGCTCACCGAAGACCGTGCCCTGCGGGAAGGCGAGCCGGGTGCCCTCCCCGATACGGCGGAACCGCAGCTTTCCGGGGTGCCGCGCGGTGACCGCGCCCACGTCCCTCACCCAGTCCCAGCCCCGGTGCACGGCGCGGCTGAGAACACCCCGCCACCAGAGGCGGAGCGATGAGAACACGTTTCCGTTTTCGGGCATCCGCCCACCGTAGTCGGGCCCGGCGGGGCCGATCGGAGCGGTGCGCTGTGATGTTTGCCCCATCCGCTTCCGGTCGGTCCGGTCACTCAGCGCAAAGATCACACTTGGCCGAAAAAAGCCTCTTCGAGAGGCACGGGCGTTTCCTCGACGCCTCCCGTCGGCCCCTTCCGCCTCCCGAACCTCCGTCGACCTCTCGGGTTTGAGCAGCGTTCTTGAAGAATTCCCCAGTTATCACGAACCCGGCTGACGGAGGGCCACTTCGGGCCGAACTCCTCCGTTCCGTGGGGTGCGATCCGGGTCAAGCGCTCACCCGCTGCGGCGCATGACTAGCATGAGCGCCACATACGTATGGAAGATCACCGTCAACTTTCGGTGACTGACTGTGGGTTCGACCGGCCCCCCGGCCGAGCGTCCCACAGCCCTCAGTTCTCCCCCGGACCCAAGCAGCGAGGGACCGCATGTCCGTGCCAGTCGCCCCCACTCCGCGCAGAATACGAACACCACGGCCGCTGCCGCTCGCCCTACCGCTGGCCTCGGTCGTCGTGGCCGGAGCGGTCGGCGGCGGCGCCGCGGTCGCCGCACCCT
The DNA here is from genome assembly GCF_042800315.1 of Streptomyces sp. NPDC057638. Lineage (NCBI taxonomy): Bacteria > Bacillati > Actinomycetota > Actinomycetes > Kitasatosporales > Streptomycetaceae > Streptomyces > Streptomyces sp. NPDC057638. Next base: position 37,995 of record NZ_JBHVHF010000025.1, on the reverse strand, counting down.
CCGCCGCGCGCGGCTGGGTCGCCGCCACCGTCGCGGTCGCCTGGCTCTGGGTGGCCCTCACCGCCGCCCTCGCCACACTCAAGGCCCGGCGGCTCCATGCCTCGGCGGTCGGCGCCACCACCGAACTCCGCTCCGCGCAGGCCCAGTCGGCGCAGATGGGCGCCGAGTCGGCCCACCTGGTCAATGTGACCCTCCCCTCCGTCATCAAGCGGCTGCGCGACGGCGAGGGCGCCGAGGCCACCCTCGCCGACACCCCGCCGCCCACCGACGCCCAGCTCCGGCGCGTGCTGCGGATGTTCGCCGCCGAACTGGAGCGGGGCGAGCGCCGCCGGGAGGCCGCCGAGGCCGACGCCGCCGCCACCCGGGCCCAGCTGGTCCGCGCGGCCGAGGGCCTGGACACCCTGATGGGCGTGACCCTGCCGACCGCCGTCGCCAAGCTCCGTGACGGGGCGTCGGCCGACACCGCGCTCGGCGAGATCCAGCTCCCCGCCGACCCCCGGATGCGGGCCATGCTCGACACCCTGGTGCGGGACTACGCCTTCAGTGAGCGGCGCGCCGCGGTCGCCCGGGGCGCCAGCGCCAAGGTGCTCAGCCGGGTCCAGGCCAAGGCCGTCTCGATGCTCGCCGACCTGCGCGACTTGCAGGATCGTCACAGCGGAGAGGTGTTCGGTGATCTGCTGCGACTGGACCACAACACCTCCCAGCTGGGCATGCTCACCGACCGGCTGGCCCTGCTGCTCGACGGGCGGGCCAGCCGCGCCTGGAACAAGCCCATCGGCATGGAGAGCATCCTGCGCGGCGCGGTCGGCCGGATCGCCGCCTACCGGCGGGTCCGGCTGCACAACGCCAGCAACGCGGCCGTCGCGGGCTACGCGGCCGAGGGCGTGATGCATCTGCTCGCCGAGCTGATGGACAACGCCGCCAACTTCTCCCCGCCCATCGACGAGGTCCATGTCTATGTGGAGGAGCGCACCGCCGGACTGGTCGTCACCATCGAGGACAGCGGTCTGAAGATGTCCGACGCCGCCATGCGGCGCGCGGAGGAGGCCGTGGCGGGCCACTTCGACGACCTCGCCACGCTCCAGAGCACCCGGCTCGGTCTCGTCGTCGTCGGCAAGCTGGCCACCAAGTACAACATGGGCATCAACTTCCGCCCGTCCTCGCGCGGGGGCACCGGTGTGGTGGTCCTCTTCCCGCCGCAGCTGCTGCACCAGCAGGCCCCGGCCGAGACCGAGCCGCTGACCCGCCGCCCGGTGACGGCGGCCCGGGACGCGGGCGTCACGCACTCCTTCGCCTCCGGCCCGGTGCCGGGCGCCTCCGACACGATGGTGGGGCGCGCCTCCTCCAGCGTGCCGGGGACGCCGGGTGCCCCCGGTGGACCCGACGCGACCGCGGGACGCGGCATCCCGGGCGTACCCGGTGTACCGGACACGGCGGAGAGCATCGTCACCCCGACCGCGCGGCCCGCCGCCGCGCGGGATGTCCCCCCGGCCCGTGAGCCCCTGGCCGAGCGCGGTACCTCCCGGGTGGCGACGCCCAATGGACTGCCCGTCCGCCCGCCCGGCCGGACCATGGCCGCGGCGGACCGGACCCGGCCCACGCCCCCGGCCGGTGGCGAGCGGACCGCGGCCACGGCCCCCCCGGCCAAGAACGCCGGGGAGCGGTTCGGCGCCTTCCACCGCTCCCAGCGCCGTACGCCCCAGGAGCCGCCGCGCACCACGGAGGGGTGAGCCCCCTCCGTACCGGGGCCGTACGGTCCCGTACCCGACCCAGCACCCAGCGCACGACAGGAGGCACGGGCGGCACGCGCCGGAGAATCCGGCGCTGCCCGCCCCACGCAGACCATGCAACCCAGCCAAACGACTGACAACAGCCTGACCTGGCTTCTGGAAAGCCTGCTCGACCGCACCCCGGGCACCCGGCACGCCCTGGTCCTCTCCCGCGACGGGCTGAAGCTCTGCTGGACCCCGCATCTGACGCTCGACCAGGCCGACCAGCTCGCGGCGATCTGCTCGGGCATCCAGGCGCTGGCCCAGGGCGCGTCCGCCGAGTTCGGCAACGGCAGCGGGGGGGTGCGGCACTCGATGACCGAGTTCCACGGAGGGCTGCTCTTCATCGTGGAGGCGGGCTCCGGGGCGCATCTGGCGGTGGTGGCCGAGGACGGCGCCGACCCGGGCGCGGTGGGCCACCAGATGACCGAGCTGGTGGAGCAGATCGGCGAACACCTGCGGGCGGAGCCCCGCGTGTCGCCGACCCAGAGCCCGCTGTCATGATCCGGCGCCCCGTCGACCTGGGCGATCCCGACCGGCTCTACACCGTCACGGGCGGCCGCGACAGCGCGGACGACGACGACTTCGACCTGGTGACACTGATCGTCGCCGAGTGCGAGCCCTCCCCCGGGATGCAGTCGGAGCACGTCCGGATACTGGAGCTCTGCCGCCACCCCGTCGCCGTCGTCGAACTCTCCGCCGAGCTGCGGCTGCCGATCACGGTGGTACGGATCCTGCTCGGCGATCTCCTCGCGACGGGGCGCATCACCGCACGCCACCCCCGGGCGGGCCGCTCGCTGGTGGACCTGCCCGACTCCGCCCTCTTGGAGGAGGTGCTCATTGGACTCCGCAATCTCTGAGACGACGGACGCCCAGATCGCCAGCGGTACCGCGCACGCGCCGCCCACCCCCGCCGCCATGGCCCCGCCAGGCCATCCGGCGCCCGCCGCCGAACCCACCGGCCGCACCCCGCTGCACGACACCGCCGAGACCGGACTGAAGATCGTGGTCGTCGGCGGCTTCGGGGTGGGCAAGACCACCCTGGTCCGCTCGGTCAGCGAGATCCGCCCGCTCAACACCGAGGAGCTGATGACCCAGGCGGGCGTCGGCGTGGACGAGACCCACGGGCTCTCCAGCAAGACCACGACCACCGTGGCCTTCGACTTCGGCCGGATCTCCCTCAACGAGCGGATGGTGCTCTATCTGTTCGGGGCGCCGGGCCAGGAGCGGTTCTGGTTCCTGTGGGACCGGCTCTTCTCCGGCACGCTCGGCGCGGTCGTCCTCGTCGACACCCGCCGGATGAGCGACTCCTGGTACGCGATCGACCGGCTGGAGCACCACCGGACCCCGTTCGTGGTCGCGGTCAACCGCTTCGACGGCGATCCGCACAGCTACTCCCTGGACGAGATCCGCCAGGCGCTGGCGCTGCCCGGGCATGTGCCGCTGATCGACTGTGACGCCCGGGTCCGCTCCTCCGGCAAGCACGTCCTGATCAGCCTTGTCGACCATCTCCACACACTGGCCACGGCCCGGGAGTTGACCCCATGACCGACCTCACCGGACACGAGACGGAGACCGGGCTGGTCCCGCCGGGGGCCGCCCCCGGTCCCCCGCCGGGCTGCCCCGCGCACACGGGCGCCGTCTCGCTGAGCGGGCTGGAGTACCAGCAGACCCCGTCCCAGCTCTACCGCGCGCTGCGGCGCGAGCACGGCCCGGTGGCACCGGTGCTGCTGGACGGGGACATCCCGGCCTGGCTGGTGCTCGGCTATGCCGAGGTCACCTATGTCACCGCGCACGACGACCTGTTCGCCCGGGACTCCCGGCGCTGGAACCAGTGGCACGCCATCCCGGCCGACTGGCCGCTGATGCCGTTCGTGGGCTATCAGCCGTCGGTGCTCTTCACCGAGGGCCCCGAGCACCGGCGCCGCGCGGGGGTGATCACCCGCGCGCTGGAGGCGGTCGACCAGTTCGAACTCGCCCACTGGTGCCGGGGTATCGCCCACAACCTCATCGACGCGTTCGCGGGCAGCGGCCGGGCCGAGCTGATGTCCAGCTTCGCCCACGCGCTGCCGATGCGCGCGGCGGTCCAGATGTGCGGTATGCCCGCCGGGAGCCAGGACACCGAGGCGCTCGTCCGGGATCTGCGGATCTCCCTCGACGCGCACGAGGGCGACGACCCCGTCGCCGCGTATGTCCGGGTCCAGGAGCGCATCCAGCGGCTGGTCTCCGACAAGCGCGCGGCGCCCGGCACGGACGTCACCTCCCGGATGCTGGACCAGGCGGCCGGGCTGAGCGACACGGAGATCGTGCAGGACCTGATCTCCGTGATCGCGGCGGCCCAGCAGCCGACGGCCAACTGGATCTGCAACACCCTGCGACTGCTGCTCACCGACGACCGGTTCGCCCTCAGCGTCTCCGGCGGCCGGCTCAGCGTCGGGCAGGCGCTGAACGAGGTGCTCTGGCTGGACACCCCGACGCAGAACTTCATCGGCCGGTGGGCGGTGCGCGACACCCAGCTCGGCGGCCGCCAGATCCGGGCCGGTGACTGTGTCGTCCTCGGTCTGGCGGCCGCCAACACCGACCCGCAGATCTGGCCGGAGGGGCATGTGGGGGCCGAGAACTCGGCCCATCTCTCCTTCAGCAACGGCGAGCACCGCTGTCCCTATCCGGCGCCGCTCCTCGCCGATGTCATCGCCCGCACCGCGGTCGAGACCCTGATGGAGCGACTGCCGGACGTGGTGCTCGCCGTCGAGCCGGAGGAGCTGGCCTGGCGCCCGTCGATCTGGATGCGGGGCCTGACGGCCCTGCCGGTGAGCTTCACCCCGGTCATCGTGCGCTGAGGCCCGTGTCCGCACCGTACGGAGGTGTCCACCGCCGTACGGTGTGCCGGGGTCAGCCGGTCCGTACGGGGGTGAAACGGACCGGCAGCGCGGCGGGTCCCCGGGTGAAGACTCCCTGCTCACCCGGGGTGAACCCGTCCGCGAGCCGCAGCTCGGGCATCGCGTCGAGCAGCAGGTTCACCCCGATCTCCACCTCCGCGCGGGCGAGCAGGGCGCCCACACAGAAGTGCCTGCCGAGCGCGAAGGCCAGATGGTCGGCCGCCGCCGTGAAGGCGTTCTCGGCGGCGAGGTCCGGGCGGAAGATGTCGAAGGTGTCGGGGTCCCGGTAGCGGGTCTCGTCCCGGTTGGCGGCCCCGATCAGACAGGTCACGGTGGCGCCCGCCGGGATGGTGCCGCCGCTCACCGTGACCTCGGTGGCGGTCTGACGCATGATCATCTGTACCGGAGGGGTGAAGCGGAGGGTCTCCGCGAACGCCCGGTCGATCAGCGAGCGGTCCTCCCGTACGGCGGCGAGCTGCTCCGGGTGGGTCAGCAGATTGGCGAAGATCCCGGCGATGGCCTTGTCGGTGGTCTCCCCGCCCGCCGCGAGCAGCAGACTGCAGAACGCCTTGATGTCCTCGTCGCTCATCCGCACGCCGTCGACCTCGGCCGCGCAGAGCGTGGAGAGCAGATCGCCGCCGAGGTTCTCCCGGCGCTCCCGGATGATCGGGATCATGTACTCGGCGAACTCGACCCGGGTACGGTCCCCCGCCGCCGCGACCTCGGGGTCCCCGGTGAGATTGCCGAGGAACGCGATCACATTGGTGTACCAGGTGTGGAAGCGCGCGTGGTCGGCCTTGTCCAGCCCGAGCATGTCGGCGATGACATTGACCGGGAACCGGGTGGCGAACGCGTCGACCAGATCCACCTCCCCGCTGTCCCGGAAGCGGTCGATCAGCTCGACGGCGTTGCTCTCGATGACCGGCAGGAACTTCTCCCGCAGCTCCGCCCCCCGGAACGCGGGCGCCACCAGCGCCCGCCTGACGGCGTGTTCCCTCCCGCTGAGCTGGAGGATCGTCCGGCCGTGCACGGGCTCGACCTGCCAGGCGTAGTTGTCGGTGCTGTACACCGACTCCTTGTCCTTGAAGGCCCGTTCGACGTCCTCGTAACGGGAGATCAGATAGCTGTTGGTGGCCTCGTGCCAGATCAGGGGTGCGTGGTCGCGCATGACGCGGTAGGCCGGGTAGGGGTCGGCGGCGAACTCGGGCGACAGGATGTCGGGTACGGACTGTGCGGTGACCATGGACGCTCCCTTGACGGTGATGGCGTGCGCACGGCACGTTACCGACCGTTGATCAGCCAAAAAAGAGGGATCTTGGCCGAATCCGATCGCCCCTTGCACCTCTTGACCCTATTTACCCCCTTACTCCCTCCCTCGCACCCTCCTCGCCCCTTCACTCCCTCGCCCCTTCACTCCCTCGCCCCTTCACTCCCTCGCCCCTTCACTCCCTCGCCCCTTCGCTCCCTCGTGCCGACGCGCACCTCTCACCATGAACCCGGGGCCCCACGCGGGCGCGCCCACCAGCGGGGGCCCCGGCACGGGAGCCGCGGGCGCGGCCCATGGGTGGGCCCCCGGGACCCGGGGAGGGAGAAGCGGCTCAGGCGTGCGGCCGCAGCATCCACACGATCGACATCTCCCCCGTCACCGCCCCGTCCTCGCGCCGGATCGCGATCTCGACCCCGAACTCCGGCCGCCCGCCCGCCTCCAGCTCCGCGCTGACCTCGGCCGCGGGCCGGGCCAGTCGGGCCGTCGCCGTCACGGGACCCTTCGCCAGCTTCTTGTAGCCGATCTCGGCCTTCACGGCGAGCGGCACGGCACGGTCCATCAGATGCCCGAACGCGGCGAGGACGATCGCGCCGCTGGCGGACTCGGCGAGGGTGAACATGGCGCCCGCGTGCGGGCCGCCGACATGGTTGTGGAAGTCGGGCTGGTCGGGCAGGCGCAGGACCGCGCGTTCGGCGGTGGTCTCCAGGAACTCCAGGTTGAGGGTCCGCACCATGGGCACGGTGGCGGCGAGCAGCTCGCCGAAGGACGTCTGTTCTGCACTCGTGTCTGCGTTCACGGCCCGGATGTTACCTACGAGTAGGTAGCTTGGCCATCCCCACCCTCCCGCCCATCGGGACAAACCGGTACCGGCGTCGGCGCCTTCACGTGTCACCTCTATCGTTGCCGCCATGTGGCCAGGACAGCAGCCGCCCGGTGGCGGTGACCCGGAGCAGAACCCGTACCACCAGCCGGGGTACCACCAGCCGAACCCGTACCAGCGGCAGCCCGGGTATGGGACGGTCCCGCCGCACCAGCAACCGACGCCCCCGTACGGCGCCCCGCAGCCCCCGCCGGCGCCACCGTCGCGGGGCGGGCGGACCCCGCTCGTGATCGCCCTGGCCACGGCCGTGGTGGTCGCCGCCGTGGTCACCGGCGTCATGGTGCTGCGCGAGTCCGACGACCGCCCCGGATCCGGCGAGCCGCTCGCCGCTCCCTCCGCGCCGCCCACCGGCGCCGCGCCCGCGCCCGGCGCCCAGCCGCGCTCCGCCGACGACGCCCGCCCCACCGTCCCCGGCTGGAAGGTCGTCACCAATCCCCGCCACGGCACCCGCTTCGACGTGCCGCCCGACTGGGAGGTGGAGCGGTCCGGGATGAGTACGGGGTTCGAGGACGAGCGCAAGGGCGATGGCAGCCCCCTGATCACCATGTCCGCCCCGGCGCGGCTGAAGAGCGCGTGGTGCGTCGCCGACACCGACCAGGACGGACGCGCCGAGGAGCACGGTCTGGCGACGGTGGGCACCAAGGGCGGCAAGGGCGCCAAGAGCACCGGGCAGGCCGCCGCGCAGGAGGCGGGCAACTGGGTCTTCGCCGCCTACGCCCAGTCCGAGCCGGGCCGGGTGAAGGCGGCCCCGGCCACGCCCTACACCACCGCCTCCGGGCTGACCGGCAGCGTCGCGACGGCGACGGCGACCGGGACGCGCAAGGCGAACCGGTGCGCCACGGACGGGAAGGCGACGGCGTTCACCTTCAAGGACCCGACGGGCGAGTTCCGTACCTGGGTCCTGTTCGCCAACGCCGGGATCGCGGACGAGCTCCCGGACCCGACCGTACGGAAGATCCTGAGCACGGTCCGGCTGACGGGCGGCCAGGGGACGTCCTCACCGTAGCGCCGGTCTCCCCCTGGGGTTCCGCCGTGCCGGTGACGGCGGCGGTGCTCGCCGTACCGGACGTACGGGCGCTGACCCGGCGTTCCGCCGGTGCCCCGCGCGCGGCTCAGCCGATACCGAAGGCGCCGCCCGGCGGCGGGGGTGAGGGCCGCGCGTCCGCGTCGGCCACCGGCCGCGCCCCGCCGGTGAGCCGCCGTACCGCCGCGCCGTGCTCGACCCGCGCGGGGAAGGCATCGGCCGCCGTACGCCGGGCCAGCTCCTCCGTGTCGAACGGCCGGTGCGCGGCCACCAGCAGCGCGTTGCCGAACCGGCGCCCCCGCAGCACGGCCGGTTCGGCGACCACCGCCAGCTCCGCGAAGACCTCGGCGCAGGCCGCGAGCTGGGAACCGAGGAAGGCGAACGGCGCGCCATCGGCCAGATTGGCGACATAGACCCCGCCGGGGCGCACCACCCGCGCGGCGGCGCGTGCGTACTCGGCCGAGGTGAACGCGGCGGGCACCCGGGAGCCGCCGAACACATCGGCGACCAGGACATCGGCCGAGCCGTCGGGCGCGGAGTCGACCCAGGCGCGGGCGTCGCCGGTACACACCTCGATACCGGAGTCCGGCGGCAGCGGCAGCCGCTCCAGGACCAGCTCCACCAGTGCGGCGTCGGCCTCGACCACCCGCTGCCGGGAGCCGGGGCGGGTCGCGGCGGCGTAGCGGGGCAGGGTGAGCGCGCCGCCGCCGAGATGGAGCAGTTCCAGCGGAGCGCCCGGCTCCGGTATGAGGTCCAGCAGATGGCCGATCCGGCGCGCGTACTCGAACTCCAGGTGGGTGGGGTCGTCGAGGTCGACATACGACTGGGGCGCGCCGTCGACAGTGAGCAGCCAGGCCCGGTCACGGTCGACATCGGGCATCAGCCGGGCGGTCCCGGACGCGACGGTCCGGACGACGGGAAGGGATTCGTCCACCCCCTCATTCTCCGCGCCTCCGCCACGCCGGGACCCCCCGGGTCCGGCCCGCGGAAGCCATGACGGTCACCGCACGGTCGGCGGGAGCCATGACGGTCACCGCACGGCCCGCGGGAGCCCGGACGGTCACCGTCCGGTACGCCGGAACCGGGACCGTCACCGCACCGTACGCGGGAGTGCGGACCATCACCGTCCCGTCCGGTACGCCGGGTACCGGGCGCCGCTGGCCGGGACCGCCGGACCTGACCCACGGGTCCGGCCGTGGCCGGGTCCGTCGATCAGGTCGATCAGACCGGCCCGGGCGGTGCGGCCGGGCCGGCCTTCACCGCGCCTCACACCACCTCGGTCACCGTCCCCGCCCCCACCGTGCGACCGTCCGCGCGGACCGCGAAGCCGAGCCCGGGCTCCAGTGGCAGCCCCCGGTCGAGTTCCACGGCCACGGTCAGGGTCGGGGTCTCGCCCGGCCGCACCCGCTCCGGCCGCGCGCCGTCCGGCCCGGCCGGGCGCGCCGTGCCCGCGACATCGGCGGTCCTGAGGTGGAACCTGAACCGCGCGCCGGGCGTGGTCCCGGTGAGCGGGGACGCCCCGGCGTCGCCCAGCACCGAGACCCGGGCGGTGAACCGTCGTCGCGGGGTGAGGCTGCCGGGGGCGGCCACCACGTCTCCCCGCTGGAGCGAGCCCCCCGGCACCCCCCGTACCCGCAGGGAGACGCTCTCCCCGGCACCGGCGGACTCCGCCGGGCCGTCGAAGGTCTCCACCCCCGTGACGACCGCCTCGTTCCCCGTACTGCCGGCGTTCCCGGTGTTTCCGGTGTTTCCGGCGCCGCCGCCCTCCGCGCCGATCAGCTCCACCTGGTCGCCGACGCGGACCACTCCTCGTTCCACGGCCCCGCTGACGACGCTCTCACCGTCGGTGCCGCTCCGCGCGGACTCCACCGGGAGCAGGAAGGGCGCGTCCGTGGAACGCACGGGCAGCGGCACATAGGTGTCCACGGCGTCGAGGAGCGCCTCCACCGCCCCCCTCCAGCGGGGCTCGCCCGCCAGCGCCCGCAGCGCGGAGACCCGGACGACCGGCGCCGTCTCCCCGCCGTAGCCGTACGCGGTCAGCAGGTCCCGGACCTCCCGCTCCACCCGGTCGGTCCGGTCGTCGTCGCTGGCGTCCGCCTTGGCGAGCGCGACGACGACGTGGTCGACGCCGACCTGGCGGGCCAGCAGCAGATGTTCGGCCGTCTGGGGCATCACCCCGTCGGGGGCGGAGACCACGAGGATCGCGCCGTCGAGCCGGGCCGCGCCGCTGACCATGTGGGTGATGTGGCCCGGCTGGCCGGGGAGGTCGAGATGGGTGTAGCGGCGGGTGCCGGTGGCGTACCCGACGGAGGCGACGGGGGAGCCGTCGTCCCGGGGCGCCCCGGCGGCGGGGCCGCCGAGGACGGTGGCGATGGCGGCGGTCAGGGTGGTCTTGCCATGACCGGCGTGGCCGATGGCCCCGATGTTCAGATGCGGCTGGATACGGACGTCTACGGACTCGGACATGTCGTTTCCCTCGGATGTGTCCTGCGCGGATGAGCGGACCCCGGGTCATGCCGACCCTCCCCCAGCGGGGTCCTCCGGACGATCCGGGAAGGGTCAGCCTCAGGCGCCGTCCAGCAGCGCCGACGCGAGAAGGGCGACGGCGGGGGGAACAGGGCTCTCCACAGGGACACGGGCAGCTCCGGGCGGGTCCGTGACCACGGACCTCACACGGTGAGAGGGCTGCCCGACCATGCTGAGATCCTCGCGGACGCGGTATGCGCCGTCGACTGCTTTTCCCCGCCCAACCGTCCGCGCTCCGCGTCCCGTTCGCGCCCCGGGCCGACCGGGCCGACGGCGCCCGTACGGGCCGCACGCGGTGGAGGTGGGAGCCTCCCGGACCGGGTGCCCGTCCCCGTACCGCCGTCACCCGCCCTCTGTGCCCGGCACCGTCCGCGGGGCCGACCGCCGAGGGCACGGGCGGGGTTCGGACCGTGTACGGAACGGCCGTGGACGCGTCCGGGGAGAGACCGGCGACGGCGTCACGGAACGAGGAGAGCACGGGAGGAGAAGGGGCATTACGGCGATCACATCCCCTGGTCGGTTAGTCTCCCCGGATGTTCGAGCCCGTCTCCACGCCGCCCGCGCCCGGTATCGCGGTGCGCTGCGCCAAGGTGCTGCTCTCACCGTGGGCGCGCCTCGCCGTCCTGCTGACGATGCTCGCCTGCGCCGGTGCCGTGGTGGTGCTGTACGAGCCACAGCGACTCCTCTCGGAGGGCTGGCCGGCGCATCTGGGCGGGGCGGCGGCCGTGGTGCTCTTCGCGGTGGCGTACGGCGCGTGTACGGCGGCCTTCGTGCCCCGGCCCCTGCTCAACCTGGCGGCGGGCGCGCTCTTCGGCTCCCAGGCCGGACTGGTCTCGGCTGTCGCGGGGACCGTCATCGGCGCGGGCATCGCCTTCACCCTCGGCCGGCTGCTGGGGCAGGAGGCGCTCCGGCCCCTGCTGCGCGGGCGGCTGCTGAAGGCCGCGGACACCCAGCTGAGCCGGCACGGCTTCCGCTCGATGCTGGCGATACGTCTCTTCCCCGGGGTGCCGTTCGCGGCGGCCAACTACTGCGCGGCGGTCTCCCGGATGGGCTACACGCCGTTCCTGCTGGCGACGGCGGTGGGGACGATCCCGAACACGGCCGCCTATGTCATCGCGGGCAGCAAGGCGGGGTCGCCGACCTCGCCGACGTTCCTGATCGCGACGGGGTTCATCGTGGTGACCGGGCTGGTCTCGGCGGCGGTCGCCTGGCGCAAGCGGCACTCGCTGCGGCGGAGCTGGGCGGCGGCGGGCCCATCCCCCGCCGTACCGCCGACGGCTGACGGTCCCTGACCACCGTCGCCCCCACGCCACACCACTCCCTTCCATCACGTTTCTGCGCAGCGCTCGCACGCACCCCATTGGTTGACGGTAAGTCACCGTCAGCACACCAGAGCGTCATCTTCGAGCGCTACTCTTCCTCACACACCGATGCGTGATCCGGATGGCCTGGCGCCATCAACCGTGGTCTTTCCTGGGCGGCGTGGTTTCTTCGATGTCATGGTTCGAATCGTTCATCCTCGGGCTCGTACAGGGGCTCACCGAGTTCCTGCCGATCTCCTCCAGCGCACATCTGCGGCTCACCGCCGCGTTCGCGGGCTGGGAGGATCCCGGCGCGGCGTTCACCGCCATCACCCAGATCGGCACCGAGACCGCCGTCCTCATCTACTTCCGTCAGGACATCGCGCGGATCGTCTCCGCCTGGTTCCGCTCGCTCACCGACCGGGCGATGCGACAGGACCACGACGCCCAGATGGGCTGGCTGGTGATCATCGGCTCGATCCCGATCGGGGTGCTCGGGGTGACGCTCAAGGACCAGATCGAGGGCCCCTTCCGGGATCTGCGTCTCATCGCCACCACACTGATCGTCATGGGCCTGGTCCTCGGCGTCGCCGACCGGCTCGCGGCGCGTGACGAGGCCGGTGGCCGCCATCGGGCGGTCAGACAGCGCAAGACCCTCAAGGAACTGACGGTCAGGGACGGTCTCGTCTACGGCTGCTGCCAGGCGATGGCCCTCATCCCCGGTGTCTCCCGCTCGGGAGCGACCATCAGCGGTGGTCTGCTGATGGGGTACACCCGTGAGGCGGCGGCGCGGTACTCCTTCCTGCTGGCCATCCCGGCGGTCCTGGCATCCGGCGCGTACGAACTGAAGGACGCGGGCGAGGGTCATGTCGCCTGGGGGCCGACCATCTTCGCCACGCTCATCGCCTTCGGGGTGGGCTACGCGGTGATCGCCTGGTTCATGAGATTCATCACCACCAGAAGTTTCATGCCGTTCGTGATCTACCGGGTGCTCCTCGGGATCGCCCTGTTCATCCTGGTCGGCACGGACACCCTCAGCCCGCACGCGGGAGAGTCAGGTGGCTGACAGTCGTCACAACGGTGCAGACGGTCGCGGCCGGACGCCGTAACCTGTTCGCATGTCCCCCCATCCAGACGAGCCAGAGAACGCCGTGCCCGCCCAGTCCGCCGCAGAGCTCAACGCCCGCATCCGGGAACTGTGGGCCGATGGGCAGCTGCCCGAGGACCGGCGAGCGGAGTACGAGGCCCTCGTACTGAAGTGGGCGGCGGCGGCCCTGGACCGCGTCGGCAAGATCGAACGCGCGGCCTGATCCCCCGTTCGGTCACCCGCCCTCCGGGCACCAGCGCGTACGGAGCCCCCGGCGCCTCGCATGTCGTTCGAGGCGCCGGGGGCTTCGCCGTGGGTCCCCGTGCCGCGTACCGCCCCTGGGGGCAGCCGCGCGACACAGGATCCGCACGACGGCTCCGGGCGGCAGACCGCGCGACGGTCACGGGCGGACCGGACCGGACGCGGTCCGCACTCCGCTAGCCTGGCCGGACGATGAACCGTTTGAGCACGTCATGGGGCGACCTCGCACTCGCCCGCTACCCCGAGGACCCCCGCGACACCCTCCGCGCCTGGGACGCCTCGGACACGTATCTGCTGCACCATCTGGAGGAGGAGGGCGTCGACCTCTCCGGCACCGTGGTCGTCGTCGGCGACCGCTGGGGAGCGCTGACCGTCGTGCTGGCGGACCACTCCCCCGTACAGATCACCGACTCCTTTCTCGGCCGGCGGGCGACCGAGGCCAACCTCGCCCGCAACGGACGGGCGGACGCCGGGGTGAGGCTGCTCACCGCGCGCGACACCCCGCCGTCCCGGATCGATGTGCTGCTGGTGCGGGTTCCCAAGAGCCTGGCCCTGCTGGAGGACCAGCTGCACCGGCTGGCGCCCGCGACGCACGCGGGGACCGTGGTCGTCGGTACCGGCATGGTGAGCGAGATCCACACCTCCACCCTGCGGCTCTTCGAGCGGATCATCGGCCCGACCAAGACCTCACTGGCGGTACGGAAGGCCCGGCTGATCCACTGCGCCCCGGACCCGGCGCTGCCCCGCACGCCCAGTCCCTGGCCGCTGCGGTACGCGCTGCCGGGCGATGTCCGGACCGTGGCCGGGCGGACGGTCGTCAACCACGCGGGCATCTTCTGCGCCGAGCGTCTCGACATCGGCACCCGTTTCCTGCTGGACCACCTTCCGGAGCGGTCGGGACCCGAGCGGGTGGTCGACCTCGGCTGCGGCAACGGGGTCGTCGGGACCGCCATGGCGCTGGCGAACCCGGAGGCCACCGTGGTCTTCGTGGACGAGTCGTACTCGGCGGTGGCGTCGGCCGAGGCCACCTACCGGGAGAACGTGTCCCCGGACGCGACGGGGTCCGGGGCGGAGTTCGTCGTCGGCGACGCGCTCTCCGAGGTGGCGGACGGCTCGGTCGACCTGGTCCTCAACAACCCGCCCTTCCACTCCCACCGGGCCACCACGGACACCACGGCCCGCCGGATGTTCGCCGACGCCCGCCGCGCCCTGCGCCCCGGCGGTGAACTCTGGGTCATCGGCAACCGCCACCTCGGCTACCACGTGCGGCTGCGCAGGCTCTTCGGGAACTGCGAGACCGTGGCGAGCGACCCCAAGTTCGTGCTGCTGCGGGCGGTGCGGCGGTAGCGGGACCCCTGATCCGCCGCGGCCCGGCCAAAACGCGCCGGGCGCCGAGCCGCGGCCATACGGAGGATCATCAGCCATCGCCGCCGCTGACCGCCGCACGGCTCTTGGCCTCGGGCCGCTCCTGACCGAGACTGAGCCGATGACGCAGCGTGTGGATCTCGCGACGGTGATGGACCGGCTGGCCATCGACGACCTGATCAGCGGCTACGCGATGGCCGTGGACGACGCCGACTGGGCCGCCTGGCGGGCGCTCTTCGCCCCGGACGGACAGGTGGACTACAGCGGCGCGGGCGGGATCACGGGCCCCGCGCACGAGGCGGCGGAGTGGCTGGCGGAGACGATGCGGGACTTCCCCGTACGCCAGCATCTGATCGTCAACCGCCGACTCCGCCTTCAGGACCTGGGCGGATATCCCGGTGATGGCGCCGAGGTGGTCGCCGACTATGTCAACCCGATGCGCCAGGAGTCGGGGGTGGAGTACGTCTCCGGGGGGCGGTACTCCTTCGGTGCGGTGCGGACGGCCGAGGGGTGGCGGCTGAGCAGCGTCGTCGTCCAGGAGCGGTGGCGCCGCACCACATCGTGACCAGCGGCCCGCGCCCCCCGGCCCGCCCCCGGCGAGGCCGGTACGCACCCGGTTGAACGGGGGTGGGGGCGCCCACACACTGGGAGGACGGCCGGGGTCCGAGGCGGGCACCGGCCGCCCAGGCCCGGAGGAGGCGCGGGATGCGGATACCGGTCGCGGCCCGCCGGGGCGCCCGCTGGTGCGTCACCGCCCGGAGCGGCCGCGCCCTGTCCGCCGTCGGGTGCGGCGCGCTCCCCGTGCTCGCCTTCCCCGCACCGTCCCTGTGGTGGTTCGCCCCGGTCGCCCTAGTCCCCTGGATCCTGCTGCTGGCGTCGGCCCCGACGGCCCGGCGGGCCGCGTACGAGGGCTGGCTCGGCGGCCTGGGGTTCGTCCTGGCCGTGCACCACTGGCTGATCCCGAATCTGCATGTCTTCACCCTCGTCCTGGCGGCGCTGCTCGGGGTTCTCTGGGCGCCCTGGGGGCTGCTGGTCCGCGCGCTGCTCGGCGGCGATCCCTCCCCCGGGCGGACGCTGGCGGCGCTCGCGGCCGTGCCGTCCGGCTGGCTCGTGATCGAACGGATCCGCTCCTGGGAGGGGCTCGGTGGCCCCTGGGGGCTGCTGGGCGCGAGCCAGTGGGAGGTCGGCCCGGCGCTCCGGCTGGCGTCGGTGGGCGCGGTGTGGCTGGTGAGCCTGCTGGTGGTGCTGGTGAACACGGCCGTGGCCGCGCTGATCGTGGCGCCCCGCGCCCGTACCGCCGTACTCACCGCGGGACTCGGCTGCGCGCTGACGGCGGCGGCGGTCGGCTACGCGGCGCCGGAGCCGAGGGAGGCCGGACGGGTCCGTATCGCCGTCGTCCAGCCCGGGGTGATCGGCGGACCGGGCGCCGGCCTCCCGGCGGAGCGCCGGTTCGCGCGGGAGGAGGAGCTGACCCGGGGGCTGGTGGGGCGGGAGGTGGACCTGGTGGTGTGGGGCGAGAGCGGGATCGGCGCCGATCTGGCCGAACGGCCGGACCTGGCGGAGCGGCTCGCGGCGCTCTCCCGTGCGGTGGGCGCCCCGCTGCTGGTCAACGTGGACGCCAGACGGCCGTCGGGCCAGGGCGCGCGACCGCCCGGCGAGGGCGCCATCTTCAAGAGTTCGGTCCTCATCGGCACGCACGGCCCCACCGGCGACCGCTACGACAAGATGCGGCTCGTGCCCTTCGGCGAGTACGTCCCCGCACGCGGGCTCCTCGGCTGGGCGACGTCGGTGGGCCGCGCGGCGGACGAGGACCGTGCCCGCGGTGCCGGGCCGGTGGTGCTGGCCCCGGGCGGCGGCGCGCCCCGGCTCGGCCCGCTGGTCTGCTTCGAGTCCGCGTTCCCCGATATGAGCAGGCACCTGGCCCGCGCGGGCGCGGAGCTGCTGGTGGTGCAGTCGGCGACCTCGACGTTCCAGGACAGCTGGGCGCCCGCACAGCACGCCTCGCTCGCCGCCCTGCGCGCCGCCGAGACCGGTCGCCCGGTGGTGCACGCCACGCTGACCGGGGTGAGCGCGGTGTACGGGGCCGGGGGAGCCAGGATCGGCCCGGCGCTCTCCACCCGGACCAGCGGCACCGGGATCTACGATGTCCCGCTGGCCCGGGGAAGCAGCCCCTACGCGCGTTCCGGCGACTGGCCGGTCCACGCGGCGCTCACCGTGCTGGCGGTGGTCTGCGCGGTGGCGGGGGCCCGTTCGCTCAGGAGATCCGGCCCGTTCGCGCCGACGGGGCCGACTGCTCCAGGGCGCTCAGCACGACCTGCTCGCACAGCTCGTGGGTCCGCAGAGCGTCCTGGGCGCTGACCACCGTTCCGGCGCGTACGGAGTCGAGGAAGCCGAGCACGGCCTGCTCGATGCCGCGCTGGCGGGCCACCGGAACCCAGTCACCGCGCCTGCGGATGGTGGGCTGGCCCTTGTGGTCGACGATCTCGGCGAGATTGCGGACCTCGCGCTTGCTGTCCTGACCCGCCACTTCGAGGATCTCCTCGGTGGAGCCGCTCAGGTGGTTCATGGTGCCGATGGCGGTGAAGCCGTCGCCCGAGAGCTGGAGCACGACATGGTGCAGGAGTCCGTCCACGGTCCGGGCCCGGACATCGGTGTGCTCGATGGTGCCGGGGACCAGGAAGCGCAGGGTGTCCACGACGTGGATGAAGTCGTCGAAGACGAAGACGCGCGGGTTCTCGGGGAGGCCGACACGGTTCTTCTGCATCAGGATCAGATCGCGCGGGTGCTCCAGGCACTGGGCGTAGCCGGGCGCCAGCCGCCGGTTGAAGCCGACGCCGAGGCTCACCCCGCGCGCCTCGGCGAGGTCCACGAGGTCGCGCGCGGCGGACAGCTCGTAGGCGAGGGGCTTGTCGACATAGGTGGGGACACCGGCCTGGAGCAGCTCGGTCACGATCCCCGGGTGGGCGGCGGTCGGCGCGTGGACGAAGGCCGCGTCCAGTCCGGCGGCGATCAGGGAGTCCAGGGTGGTGTGGCGCCGCTCGGACGGTACGCGGTAGGTGTCGCCGAGCTCTTCCAGGGTCGCGGGGGTCCGGGTCTGGAGGTGGAGTTCGACCCCGGGGAGCGTGCCGAGAACCGGCAGATACGCCTTGCGCGCGATGTCTCCGAGACCGATGCAGCCGACCTTCACATGCTCTCCCTGGTGATGAGGTGTCCTGTTCAGGCCCGGGATACGGGTCCGTGCGGGGCCCGGTCAGGATACGGGGGACCGGGCGGCCGCCAGTCGGCGATCCCGTCGAAGGCCCGTGCGGCGGCGGCCGGTCCGAGGCGGCCCGCCAGTGACATGAGCGCCGCGCGGACGGCGACGCCCGGCGCCGAGCGCACGCCCACCAGCCGGGCCACCCGGGCGCCTTGGCGGACGATCGCGGTGGTACGCGGCAGCCGGTCGGCGCTGTAGGCGGCGAGGGCGGTGGCGAGGTCGTCCCCGCCGAGGTGGTGGGCGAGGACGATGGCGTCCTCGACGGCCTGGTTGCCGCCCTGGCCGAGGTTGGGGGTCATGGCGTGCGCGGCATCCCCGACGAGGGCGGTCCGTCCGCCGTGGAAGGCGGGCAGCGGATCGATGAGGTGGTGGACGTCATGGCGCAGGATCCGTTCGGGCTCCATGGCGGCGATGGCCTCGGGGACGGGGTGGTGCCAGCCGCCGAAGCGGCGGCGGAGCTCCGCCTTCTCGTCGTCGGCGCGCCGCCCTTCGGGGGCGAGGGCGGCGGCGTACGCGTAGATCCGGCCGTCCTGGAGGGGCAGGCTGCCCCAGAGCGAGCCCGGCCCCCAGGTCTCGTGCGGGGCGAAGGGTTCACCGAGGCCGGGGATGACGCTGCGCCAGGTGGTGAATCCGGTGTAGCGGGGGCCGGGGTGGCGCGGGAAGAGTCGGCGGCGGGTGGCGGAGTGGATGCCGTCGGCGCCGATGACGAGATCGGCCGTGAACGCCTCCCCCGTCCCGGCGGTGTCGGCCGTGTCCGGCACGTCGGCTGTCCCGGTCGCGTCCGGCACGTCGGCTGTCCCGGTCGCGTCCGGCACGTCGGCTGTCCCGGTCGCCACGGTGACGCGGGCGGGACGGGCGCCGGGGAGACCGGGGTCGGTGAGGGCGGCGCGGGTTCCGGTGCGCAGGGTGCCCTCCGGCAGCCGCGAGGCGAGCCGCTCGATCAGGGTGGCGCGGTGGATGAGCACGATGGGTCCGCCGAAGCGGGCGGTGACCGCGGCACTGTCGGTACGGGAGAGCCAGCGGCCGCCCGGCGCCCGCAGCCCGCCCGCGCCCTGCCAGGAGGCGAGATCGCGGATCTCGTCGCCGAGGCCGATGACGTCGAGCGCGCGCTGGGCGTTGGGGGCGAGGCCGATGCCCGCGCCGACCGGCTCCAGGGACGGGGCGCGTTCCAGGACGGTGACCCGCCAGTCCCGCTGGGCCAGCGCGACGGCGGCGGTGAGGCCACCCACGCCGCTTCCGATGACGACCACATGACGCTCGGCCATACCGATCCCCTCCAACTACATCTGTAGTGACACCGGCGAGGCTACTACAGCTGTAGTGGGCGAGGTAGGTTGGCTCCATGGCAGACCCCACCCCGGGCCCGGGCCCGGCCAGCGGCTCCGGCGCCTCCGACGCCTCCGGCGGTTCCCCGGACCCGGCGCCGCTCCCAGGCCGCCCTGACCGTCCCGGATCGCCGCAGCGCCAGGCCCCGGGTCCACGCCCGGCCGCCCCGCCCGTCGGCCCCACGGGCGGCTTCCCCGCTCCGGGACCCGACAGCCGCCCGGCTACCGGCCCCGCGACCCATCCGGCGAGCGTTCCGGCGCCCGGCCCCGCGACCGGCCCCGGGCGGTCAGACACACGGCGGGCCGGTGCCTCCCCCTCGCGCGCCGAACTGATCGCGGACACCGCACTCGCCCTCCTCGCCGAACGGGGCATGCGCGGGCTCACCCACCGGGCCGTGGACGAGGCCGCCGCCCTGCCCCAGGGATCCACCTCCAACCACTTCCGCACCCGGCAGGCACTGCTGGAGGCCACGGTGCGGCGGCTGGCCGAACGCGACGCGGCCGTGCTGGACCTCGACGCACTCCGCACACCGGACGGGGGCGCCGCCGGGCTGGCCGACACCCTCGCGGGCGGGCTGCACCGCTATCTGACGGGCGGCACCGCGCTGCTCATCGCCCGCTACGAGCTCGCGCTGGAGGCGACCAGGCGACCGGAGCTGCGTACCGTCTACGACACCGCGGGCGCGCGGTTCCGCGCGCTGGTGACGGCGTTGCTGGAGGAGGCCGGATCCGCCGATCCACGGCGGCACGCGCGGACGCTGCTCGCCTGGACCGAGGGCACGCTCGTCAGCCACGCGGTGGGGGCGGACCGCGAGGAGCCGCCCTCGCTGGACTCCCTCCGCGCCTCCTACGGCGAACTCCTGCGCCCCCTGCTGCCCTGAAGGCCCGGCGAACGCCCACCGGCCCCGCCGCGTCCCGCCCTCGGCCTGCCCGGTCGGCCTTCCCCGTCAAGGAGCACACCCGGGCCGGTGACCGGCGCGGCACGGACCGGGCCGGGCGAAAGACCGGCGCGGGAGCGCGCCGGACGGAGGATGGGACAGATGGGTGAGGGGTGGGGTCACCCGTACGGATCATTGTCGGTGCCGTGCGTCGGTGAAGCACCCCGGCGCCCACCAGAGTTGCCCGGGTGACCAACCCGAAGAACCCGGACACCGGCCCGCTGCCCCCCACGGCCCGAGCCGTCGTCCGCACCCTCGCCCTCACCCTGTCGGGCCTCGCCGCCGCCGGCTGTGTCAGCGTGGACCCGGTGCCGCCGACGTCCGCGCCGCCGCGGCAGAGCCCCCCGCCGCCACGCAGCGCTCAGCAGCTCACCCAGGGACCCGCCCAGGAGACCCTCGGGTCCGGTACCCCGGCGCCCAGCGCCACCCGGCGCGACGCCACCACCGAGCCACACCACCGCCACGGGCGGACCGATGGCGGAGACGGAGGCGGTGAGCTGCCCCGGGCGCCGTGGTCGCAGCGCGACAGGGTGCCCGCGCCCCGGACACCCGCCCGGCCACCGCTGGACGGTGCCGATCCCTGCGCCCTCGGCGAGCGCCATGGAAGCTGGAGCGCGGACAGCGTCCAGTCCCAGATCTGCCGGGAGATCTACCGTCGCGCCCGGGGCTGAACCGGCCGGACCGGCTCACTCCTCGCGGAGGGTGCGCTCCAGCCGGGTGATCGCCGCCCGTACGTCCTGCCGGTGGCCGCCGTGGCCCTCGCCGCCTGGTCCGAGCGCGTCCGTCGCCGCGCGCGCTCGGGCCAGATGGACCCGCGCGGCCTCCGGCCGCTGGAGCTTCACATAGTCGACCGCGAGGTTCAGGTGGAGCGCCGGATAGAAGGCGCGGACCGCGAGCGCCGCCGGGATCCGGGCGGCGGGACCCTCCCGGCTGAGCCCGTCCGCCGCGGCCAGGGCTCTGAGGTCCCAGGCCAGCTCATCCCCGGGATCGTCCTGGGTGTCGGCCATGTAGTGGGCGAGGGTGCAGCGGTGCAGGGCGTCCCCCGCCTCGCCGATCTCCGACCAGAGCGCGCCGAAGCGGTTTCTGGCCTCTTCCCGGTCGCCGCCGTGCAGCAGCATCACCGCCTGCCCGATCCGGACCATGACCGGGTCGTGTGACGCCTCCGGCTCCCGCTCCCTCACCCTGGCCTCCCACGTCGGTGCGGCGCGGGGCGACGGGCCCCGCACCCCGACGCTAACCGCCGGGCCCGCCGATCCGGCTCAGGCGGGTACGCCGGTGCGGACCCGTGTCACCCCCCGGGCCCATCCCGGTGCCAGGACACCCGCTTCCCGGCCCGGCCGAGGCCCAGGACCGGGCCCCGGCTCCGGCCTCGGGACACCGGGACACGCGTTCCCAAGGCACTCCCCCCGGGGGCACTGACCGCACGGTTCCCCGTGCCGGGACAGGCCCTCCCCGAGCCTGCCCCGGCACGGCTGCGGCACCGGCACCGGGCCCGCTTCCGTACCGCCCGGAGGGCCCGCGCTCAGCCCAGGTTCGGAATGCGCCAGTCGATGGCCTCATGGCCCTGGGCCGCGACCGCCGCGTTGATCTGGGTGAACGGCGCCGAGCCGAAGAACTTCTTCGCCGAGAGCGGGGACGGATGCGCCCCCTTGACCACCACATGACGGGTCTCGTCGATCAGCGGCAGCTTCTTCTGGGCGTAGTTCCCCCACAGGACGAAGACGGCCGGGTCGGGACGGGCGGCCACCGCGCGGATCACCGCGTCCGTGACCTTCTCCCAGCCCTTGCCCTTGTGCGAGTTGGCCTCCCCGGCCCGCACGGTGAGGACCGCGTTGAGCAGCAGGACGCCCTGCTCGGCCCAGGGCATCAGATAGCCGTTGTCCGGGATGGGCAGACCCAGCTCGGCCTGCATCTCCTTGTAGATGTTCCGCAGCGAGGGCGGGGTCTTGACCCCCGGGCGCACGGAGAAGCACAGGCCATGGCCCTGGCCCTCGCCGTGGTACGGGTCCTGGCCGAGGATGAGGACCTTCACCCGGTCGAAGGGGGTGGCGGCGAGGGCGGCGAAGACCTCCTCGCGCGGCGGATAGACCGCCCCCTTCTCCCGCTCCTCCTCCACGAACTCGGTCAGCTCCTTGAAATAGGGCTGCGCCAGCTCATCGCCGAGGACGCCGCGCCAGGACTCGGGCAGCATGTCGGTGTCGGTCACGTCAAGAACCTCCGGAACGCGTGTGGTTGCCAGTCACAGAACCTACCGGCCCCCACTGACAACGGGCCCCGGACCCCGTCCTACCAGCTGGCCTTCCGATACAGCTCCCACATCTGCATCACCGTCTGCGGATCCAGTGTGCGCTCGGCGCCGCCGATCTCCTCATGGGTGGCCACATAGAGCTTGCCCTGCCACAGGGGCAGCAGCCGGACGTCGTCCGCGAGGATCCGCTGGGCCTGCGCGAAGGTGTCGGCCACGGCGCCCCGGTCCGTCTCCCGCCTGGTGGCGGGCAGCAGGACCTTGGTGATCACCGGGCTCTCGTACGGCGTCGCGAGCACGTTGTTCTCCCCGACGAAGGGCGCGATGAAGTTCTCCGCGTCCGGGAAATCGGGGAACCAGCCCCGGCCGAAGACGGGATAGGCGCCGGACTGGTAGCCCTTCTGGAACTCCGTCCACGGCTTGCCCTGGATGGTGACCGAGAACAGCCCCGAGGCGTCGAGCTGCCGTTTCAGCTCGGCGAACTCATTCGCCGTCGTCGAGCCATAACGGTCCGTGGTGTACCAGAGGCTGAGCTTGACCGGGGTCTCGACGCCGTCCTTCTCCAGGATCCTTCGCGCCTTGGCAGCATCGGGTTCGCCGAAGCGGTCGAAGAACTCGGTGGTGTGTCCGGCGATTCCCTTCGGCACCATCGAGTAGAGCGGTTCCGCGGTGCCCTGGTAGACCCGGCCGACGAGTTCGCCCCGGTCGATGACCTGCGCCAGCGCCCGGCGCACGGCGATCTTTCCGACGGCGGGGTCCTTGGGGTTCAGAACGAGATAGCGGATGTCGGCGCCGACGGTCTCCACCAGCCGCAGGTGCTCGTTGCCCGGTTCCTTCCCCTGGAGTTTGACCACGTCCTCCGAGGAGAGCCCCCGGTAGGTGGCGTCGATCTGCTCCTTCCGGAGCGCGGTCACCATCGCGGCGGAGTCCTGGAAATAGCGGATGGTGACGGCTTCGTTGCGCCGCTTCGCGAATCCCTTGTAGTCGTCGTTCCGCTCCAGCTCCGCCTTGTGCTTGGGGGTGTAGGAGCTGAGGACATACGGTCCGGACCCGGTGAGTCCGCCATCGTCGCGGAGCTTGTCCGCGGGGTACTTCTCCGGCGGTACGAGCGAGGTGGCGGGCGCGGCGAGAATGAAGGGGAACGTGGCGTCGGCGGTCTTCAGCCGGAAGGTGACCCGGTGGGCCCCGGTCGTCTCGATGGAGGCGAGGGAGTTGAGCAGACCGTTGGGGCCGCCGGGCACGTCGATGGTGCGGATGCGGTCGATCGAGTGCTTCACCGCTCGGGCGTCGAGCTTCTCGCCGTTGGAGAACGTCAGCCCCTCGCGCAGCTCACAGACGTAGACCGTGTTATCGCCCCCGGTGAAGGCGCACTTGCGGGCGGCGTCGGGCTGGGGCGCGCTGCTTCCGGTGGGAAAGCTCAGCAGGGTCTGGAAAACGTTTCGGTACAGCTCCCAGGAACCGTCCCAGGCCTCCGCCGGATCGAGCGTGGTGGGCGCGCTGGTCGTACCGACCACGATCTTCTGATTTCCATCCGCTTCCGCGTCCGCGAAAAGACCGCAGCCGACCAGCGGGAATATGCACGCCAGTGCCGCGACGGTCCGCAGGGAGGTCCGGTTGAACACGTGTACGCTCCTCGTTCGACCTGAATCGGCCGACCATATCGCAGCGCTGCAACGGGTCAACCTCGCGGTC
The DNA here is from genome assembly GCF_042800315.1 of Streptomyces sp. NPDC057638. NCBI lineage: Bacteria > Bacillati > Actinomycetota > Actinomycetes > Kitasatosporales > Streptomycetaceae > Streptomyces > Streptomyces sp. NPDC057638. The sequence continues at coordinate 14,180 of NZ_JBHVHF010000025.1, read as the reverse complement.
CGGCCGGGGAGTTGAACGGGTCTGTTCCCGCTCGCGGGGCACTCGGCGCGACAGAAAAGCGGAAGGTAAAGCCCCCCTCAAAGGTGATCTTCGTCCGTCCGGAATGCGGAACGCGTCGTCCACGCATTCGGGTCGCGCACGGTCCGGGCCGCGGCGCGGACACATCGCGGCGCGGGAGTAACGGGGCAGCGCGGCACGGAAGCGGAGAGGCGCGGTAGCGCGGAATCACGGAATCCGGGGACCGGCGATTCACCGGGGCTCCGCCGCCTCCTCACCCCACCCCGGTGAATCACCGGACGATCACCGGAATTCCATGATCATCGATGTCCGGCCCGATCGCGCCCCCGTCACCGGATCCCGCTCACCGGATCCCGCCCGGTGAATCCCGGCGCGGCGAGACCCGGCGCGGCGGAACCCGGCTCAGTGAATCCCGGCGTTGAGGAAGAGCCCACCGTCCACGACCAGTGTCTGTCCGGTGATCCAGTCCGCCTCTCCCGAGGTGAGGAAGGCGGCCGCGCCACCCACGTCCTGGGGCATGCCCAGCCGGCCCAGCGGGTAGGAGGCCGCGATCTCGGCCTCACGGTCCTCGTAGAGCGCCTTGGCGAAGTTGGTCTTGATCACGGCCGGGGCGATGGCGTTCACCCGTACCCCCGGCGCCCATTCATGGGCCAGTTGCACGGTCAGATTCACCATGGCCGCCTTGCTCATCCCGTAGGCGCCGATGAACGGGGACGGCGCCAGCCCCGCGACCGAGGCGATGTTCACGATCGCACCGCCGTTCTCCCGCTGCCAGGCCCGGTAGGTCCGCTGGGCGAAGCCGAGCGCCGAGACCACATTGGTCTCGTACACCTTGCGTGCCACGCCGAGGTCGAGTTCGGCGAGCGGACCGTAGACCGGGTTGGTCCCGGCGTTGTTCACCAGGAAGTCGACCCGGCCGAACGCCTCCAGGGTCCGTTCGACCGCCTCCGTCTGGTGGGCCTCGTCATGCGCCTTGCCCGGCACGGCGATCACCCGGTCCCGGCCCAGCCGGGCCACGGCCTCCGCGAGGGCCTCCGCGCCCCGGCCGGTGACACAGACCCGGTCGCCGCGTGCCACCAGCGCCTCGGCGACCGCGTACCCGATACCTCTGCTCGCGCCCGTGACCAGCGCGACCTTGCCGCTCTCCGGCCTCTCCACCGTCATCTCCGGCCCCGTCTCAGTCGAGCGGCCCGCCGGCCACGTACAGCACCTGGCCGGAGACGAAGCCCGCGTCGTCGCCCGTGAAGAAGGCGATGGCGTTCGCGACGTCCTCGGGGCGGCCGACACGCTGCACGGGGATCTGCGCGGCGGACGCCGCCTGGAGCTCGTCGAAGCCCACCCCGATCCGGGCGGCCGTCCCGGCGGTCATGTCGGTGACGATGAAGCCGGGCGCGACGGCGTTGGCCGTGACGCCGAACTTGCCGAGCTCCTTGGCCAGGGTCTTGGTGAAGCCCTGGAGACCGGCCTTGACGGCGGAGTAGTTGGCCTGACCACGGTTGCCGAGCGCGGAGGACGAGGAGAGCGAGACGATCCGCCCGAACCCGGCGTCCACCATGTGCTTCTGAGTGGCCCGGGACATCAGGAAGGCGCCCTTGAGGTGCACGTTCATCACCGTGTCCCAGTCGGACTCGGTCATCTTGAAGAGCAGGTTGTCCCGGAGCACCCCGGCGTTGTTGACGAGGATGGTGGGCCCGCCGAGTTCCTCGGCCACCCGCGCCACGGCCGCCTCCACCTGGGCGGCGTCCGCCACGTCACAGCCGACGGCGAGGGCGGTCCCGCCGGCCTTGGTGATCCGCTCGACGGTGTCCGCGCAGGCGCTCTCGTCGAGGTCGAGCACGGCGACGGCCCGGCCGTCGGCGGCCAGCCGTACCGCGGTCGCGGCGCCGATGCCACGGGCCGCTCCGGTCACGACGGCCACGCGCCGCTCGGTGGTGGACATGCTGGTTCTCCTCGCGCTGGGGTCCTTGGTAGCGGCTGTTCGCCTCCGGGGCGCTCGCGTCGGGATTCTCGCGCCCGACGCGCTCGATCGCTCGTGCCTCACGGTCTCCGCGCGGTGGCGACCACCCCCAGGCCCCCGCCTGGGGGCGCGCCCCTGTGGCTCACAACCGGCCGCACCGCCCGGCCCACCGGGTGAGCGACCGCTTAGTATCATGCGAAGGCGACGCTAGAACCCCGTACAGCCAGTGTCAATGGCGGCCGTGGCCGCCGCGGGGGCGCGTCCCCTGGCGATATCGGGACCGCACCCGTCCGCGGCAGCCCCCCGGCCCTCAGCGCACCAGCAGGTCCAGCAGCCGGTCCACCTCCGAGGCCGGGTCCGTCGTCAGACCGGTGTGGACCGGGCCGGGCTGGACCACGGTCGAGCGGGGGGCTATCAGCCACCGGAAGCGGCGGCCCGCGTCATCGGACGCGGCCTGACCGGCCGCCTCCCCACCCGCGCAGATCCGTTCCACGGCACTCAAGGCGGCGCGCACCCCGGTCACATCGGCACCGGGGTCAAGCGCCCTCAGCTTGGACTCGTCCAGCAGGGTGCGCGCCGCCACCAGGGAGCGGGCCCGGGAGTAGACCACCACTCCGGCGTTGAAGCACTCGCCACGCTCGACCCGGGGGACGACCCGCAGCAGGGCGTACTCGAAGACCTCGCGCTCGCTCACGCGTCCCCTCCAGCGTTCGTACGGCCGGTGAGCCAGCCGGGGGCCTGTGACGGGCGCGGCGCGGACGGCTCGCCCAGGGTGATACGGGTGTGGATGGATCCCGCGCGGGCCAGGAGCGCCTCGGTGTAGGCGCGCCGCAGCGCGTCGGTGGTGTCGAAGCCGGGCTCGTCGACCAGCCACTCGTCGGGGACGTCGGCCGCCACCTCGGTGAGCAGCTCCTCGGTGACCAGGGGCGCGAGATCGGCCGCGGCCGCGGCGACATCGGGTGAGAAGCGGGCGAGGGCGTGGTCGGAGGCGTCGTAGGGCTTGGCGACGGAGGCGGCGGCTCCGGGCCAGTTGTGGTGCCAGATCATGGTGGCGCCGTGGTCGATGAGCCAGAGGTCGCCGTGCCAGATGAGGGTGTTGGGGTTGCGCCAGGAGCGGTCGACGTTGTTGATCAGCGCGTCGAACCAGATGACGCGCCCGGCCTCGGCGGGGCCGACCTCGTAGGCGAGCGGGTCGAAGCCGAGCGACCCGGGGAGGAAGTCCATCCCCAGGTTGAGCCCGCCGCTGGCCTTGAGCAGTTCCTGGACCTCCTGGTCCGGCTCGCCGAGCCCGATGACGGGGTCCAGCTGGATCCCGACCAGTTCGGGGACGCGCAGCCCCAGCCGTCGGCCCAGCTGGCCGCAGATGACCTCGGCGACGAGGGTCTTGCGGCCCTGTCCCGCGCCGGTGAACTTCATGACGTAGGTGCCGAGGTCGTCGGCCTCGACGATCCCCGGGAGCGAGCCGCCTTCACGCAAGGGCGTGACATAGCGGGTCGCCGTGACTTCGGAAAGCATTGGCCCACACTACGACGGACCAGCGCGGGGCCCGTGCCGCCACCCTCCCGGCGCTCCGCGCTCGACCGCGTCACCAGGGTCGCGCGCCACCCCCGCCGACTCCCGCGCCGACCGCGCCACCAAGGTCGCGCGCCACCCCGCCGACTCCCCTTCAGGCTCCGATCCAGACTCCCGTTCAGGCTCCCGCCAAAACCGTTTGCCCGCCTGCCCCCACCCGTGCGCAGGATCCCTTGATGCGCACCCATGAGCTCCACGCCCCCGACTTCCCCGACCAGTTCGCCCGCACCCGCCGCTTCTCCCTCGGCCTCCCCCAGCGCGTCACCGTCTCCCCCGACGGCTCCCGTGTGCTCTTCGTCCGCACCACCGCGGGCGATGACCCCGTCAGCCGTCTATGGCTCCTCGCGGACGGCCGTGAGCGGGTTCTCGCCGACCCGTCGGCGCTCGGCGCCGCCTCGGACGCCTCCCTCCCCGAGGCCGAGCGCGTCCGCCGGGAGCGGGCCCGGGAGACCGCCTCCGGCGTGGTCGCGTACGCCACCGACGCCGGGGTCCGGCTCGCCGCCTTCGCCCTCGGCGGCGAGCTGTGGGTGGTGGGGACCGACGGGAGCGCGGCACGCCGCGTCGGGACGGCGGGACCGGTCGTCGACCCGCGTCCGTCCCCTGACGGCACGTGGATCGCGTACGTCAGTGGGGGCGCGCTCCGGCTCGTCAGGTCCGACGGGAGCGGCGACCGGCCGCTCGCGGTGCCCGAGGCCCCGGAGGTGTCCTATGGGCTGCCCGAGCACGCCGCGGCCGAGTCGATGGGCCGGACGCGCGGCTATTGGTGGGCGCCCGACAGCGCGGCGCTCTTGGTGGCGCGCGTGGACACGGCTCCTGTGGGGCGTCTGTACGTGACGGACCCGGCCGAACCCGCCCGGCCGCCCCGGTCCGCCCCGTACGCCATGGCCGGGACCGCCAACGCGCGGGTGAGTCTCCTGGTGGCGCGCGTGGACGGTACCCGCGTCCCGGTCGCGCTGCCCACGGAGGCTCCGGAGGCCACGCATCCGCGGGGAGCCTGGACGGACCGCGCGTTCGAGTACGTCGCGGCGGCGGAGTGGGACGCCCACGGTCCCACCGCCCTGGTCCAGACCCGCGATCAGCGCACGACCCAGTGGCTCGCCGTCGACCCGGCGACGGGCGCGAGCGAGGTACTCGGGTCGCGGCGGGACGCCGCGTGGGTGCCGCTGGTGCCGGGCGTCCCCTCCCGTACGGCGTCCGGGACACCGGTGTGGACGTTCACGGGCGAGGACGACCTGGAGCGGCTCGCGGTCGGTGACGCGCGCTCCCCCGCGGGCCTCCAGGTCCGGGAGGTCTTCGGAAGCGCCGGGGAGCGCGTCTACTTCCAGGCGAACGGGGAGGAGCCGACGGAGATCCACGTCTGGTACCACGACCCGGCCTCGGGTTTCGTCCGTCTGAGCGAGGGGCCGGGCGTGCATGCCGCGGTCGGGTTCGGCGACGACACCGTCGTCCTGGAGAGCACCACCTGGTCGGGCCGGACCGTGACCGTCCGCAGCGGTGGCAAGGACACCGGGCGGATCGCGGTGCGCGCGCAGGAGCCCGTGGTGACGCCGCGCCCGTCGCGTCTGGTCCTCGGGGGGCGCGCGCTGCGCTCCCATCTCCACCTCCCCTCCTGGTACGAGGAGGGGGCGGGCCCGCTGCCGGTGCTGCTCAACCCGTACGCGGGGCCGAACATGCAACTCGTGGTGGAGGCACGGTCCTGGTGGAGCACGGTGTCACAGTGGTTCGCCGAACAGGGCTTCGCGGTGCTCGTCACGGATGGGCGGGGCACCTCGGGCCGGGGCCGCGCCTGGGACACGGCGATCCACGGGGACCGGCTCACCCCGGCCCTGGAGGACCAGATCGACGCCCTGCGCGCGGCGGCCGGACTCCACCCCGGGCTGGACCTGTCCCGGGTCGCGATACGCGGCTGGTCCTACGGCGGCTATCTGGCGGCGGGCGCGGTACTGCGCCATCCGGAGGTCTTCCACGCGGCGGTCGCGGGCGGCGCGCCGACGGACCGCCGGTTGTACGACACCCATTGGGAGGAGCGCTTCCTGGGCCATCCGGAGCTCTTCCCCGGCGCCTACGACCGCAGTTCACTCCTCGCCGACGCGCACCGGCTCCGCCGCCCGCTGCTGCTGGTGCACGGCCTCGTGGACGACAACGTCCATGTGGCGCACGCCCTGCGGCTGTCGGCGGCTCTCCTGGAGGCGGGCCGTGAGCACAGCGTGCTGCCGTTGCCGGGTACCGGTCATCTGGTGACGCGAAGGGAACAGATGCGCGGCTTGTTGCTGCGGGAGCTGGAGTTCCTCGCGAGGTCCCTGGATCTCTGAGAGGCTGAACTCCTCGCGTCTCGGCCCCGTACCACACCGGGAACCGGCCACACAGGCCCGCGCGTTCTCGCGCCGACAGGGCAGTCAGGCCCGTGAAGAGTGAGGAGTCACACCATGAGCGGATCACAGAGCCGTGGGACCGCCGCCCGCCGTACGCTCACCCGCCGCACCGTCGTCGCGGCGGCGGGCGGCGCCGGACTCACCGCCGCCCTCGCCGCCTGCGGAGACGGCGGCGGAGGTGGCGGGGACGGCGGCGACGGCGAGCGCGTCGTCACGGAAGGCGGCGGAGACGGTGCGCGGGAGACCACCGCGTCCCCCTCGGAGCCCGTCGGCCCGGTGATCGCCCAGACCGCCGACATCCCCGAGGGCGGCGGCAAGGTCATCGGCGACCTGGTCATCACCCAGCCGTCACCCGGCCGGTACAAGGCGTTCTCGGCGAAGTGCACCCACCAGGGCTGCAAGGTCCGCTCGGTCAGCGACAACGTCATCAACTGCCCCTGCCACAACAGTGACTTCGACGCGGAGACCGGGGATGTCCAGGGCGGCCCGGCCCGGTCCCCCCTGCCCTCCCGGGCAATCCAGGTGGAGGCGGGCGCGATCAGGCTGGCCTGAGGCCCCCAGGCCGAGGAGAGCCCCCCTGGCCGCCCTCCGGTGCTCCGCGCCAGCACTCCCGTACCTCCGCGGTGCTCGCCACCGTCGCCACCAGTCCCAGCGTGTACCGGACCATCGCCCGGGTGTACACGGCGGGCACCCCGGCGATGGCGTCCTCCACCACGACCGCCGTATAGCCGAGGTTGACCAGGTCGAAGACGGCGTTGGGCACGGCCACATTGGCCGACACGCCGACGACCACGACGGTGCGGCGGCCGAGGTTGCGCAGCAGCGCGTCGACCCCGGTGCCCGCCAGCGGCGACAGACCGTGCAGCCGCCGCGTCACCAGATCCCCGTCCCCGACCGTGACCGGCGGCGCGATCCGTACCGCGTCGGTCCCCGCGAGCTGGCGCACCGGCAGTCGCTCGACCGCGCGGAACAGGGGTGCGTTCCGGTTCGCTCCCCGGCCGTCCGGCCGCCGTTCGGCGACCGCGTGGACCACCTGCACCCCGGCCGCGCGGGCGCTCTCCACCAGGTCCGCTATCCGCTCCAGTACGCCCGTCTCCCGTACCAGTGCGGCGAGTTCCGGGAGCGCGCTCCCCTCCCCCACCACCCCGCGCTGGCACTCGACGGTGAGCAGGGCGGTGGTCGCGGGCGCGATCCGCCGGGCGAGGGCGTCGGAGGGGGGCATGGCACCGGCCTTCCCGGGTTCCCCCGCCCCGTACGCACGCGGCCGTCGCGCATGAGGCCGTCGCGCACGGAGGAGGAACCGCTCTTGTTTTCTGACGTGACGTCAGCTACTTCTCGTCGGATACCAGCGGCGGCGGGAAGGGGCAACGATGGGCACCGGTCAGCGCCGACGGCGGCGGATCATGATGGACCCCGCCGAGCTGGACGCGTTCCTGTCCACCGCGCGCACCTGCCGGGTGGCCACGGTCGCGGCGGACGGAAGCCCCCATGTGAGCGTCCTGTGGTTCGTCTGGGACGGAACCGCGCTCTGGCTGTACTCGCTCGTGCGCAGCCGCCGCTGGTCGCAGCTGCGGCACGACCCCCGTATCGCGGTCGTCGCCGACACCGGTGAGGAGTACGGGGAGTTGCGCGGGGCGGAGCTGTCCGGGCGGGCGACGGTGGTCGGCGAGGTCCCCCGTACGGGAGAACCCTGCCCGGAACTCGACGCACCGGAGGCGCTCTTCGCCCGCGCGCACTTCGCGCTGGAGCGGATGCCCCACGACGGACGCCACGCCTGGCTGCGGCTGGTCCCGGACACCGTCCTCTCCTGGGACATGCGCAAGCTGGGCTGACGGCACCGGCCGGTCGCGGGCGCCCCGGCCCCAGCCGCACCGCTGTGACCAGGAAGGTCCACCGGCCCGCGCCACCCCGCACGACCCCACGGGCACCAGACGCCACGGGGCCACGGCACACCCCATGCCGGTCACCGCACCGGCGGCTCAGCCGTAGCGGCGCGGCCGCCCCGGCGTCAGCGCCGCGGCCACCGCGTCGGCCAGCGGAACGATGTCCGCCGCCGTCAGTCCGGACACGGTCACCCGTATCCCGGGCCCCGTCCCCAGCCGGTACCGCGCGCCGGTCGCCACCGCCCAGCCCGCGTGCAGCAGCCCCGCCACGGCCGCGGTCTCGTCCGGCACGGGCACCCAGACATTCATCCCGCTGCGCCCGTGTGCCACCACGCCCCGCTCCGCCAGCGCCCGCACCAGGGCGTCCCGACGGCTCCCGTACGACGCCGCGACGGCCCGCGGATCGACGGCGCCCGAGGCCCACAGTCCCGCGACGGCGCGCTGGGCGATCCTGCTCACCCAGCCGGGTCCGAGCCGCTGACGACCCGTGACCCGGTCGAGGGTGAGCGGATCCCCGGTGAGGACCGCGACCCGCAGGTCGGGCCCGTACGCCTTGGCCGTGGAGCGTACGAAGGCCCAGCGCTCCGTCGCACCCGCGAGCGGGTGGAGCGGAAGGTCGACGATGCCGTGGCCATGGTCGTCCTCGATGACGAGGGCGGCGGGGAAGCGGGCGAGGACCGCGCGCAGCAGCCGCGCCCGTTCCCCGGTGATCGCGGCACCGGTCGGGTTCTGCGCCCGGTCGGTGACGATGACGGCCCTGGCCCCGGCGGTGAGCACCCGCTCCAGCGCCTCCGGCAGCGGCCCCTCGTCGTCGACGGCCATCGCCATCGGGCGCAGCCCGAGCGCGGGGACGAGATCGAGCACGTTCCCCCAGCCCGGGTCCTCCACGGCGACACCGTCCCCGGGCCGCAGATGGGCGCCGAGGACCCGCTCGACGGCGTCGAGGGACCCGGAGGTGACGGCCAGGGCACCGGCCGGTACCCCGTCGGCGTCCAGCGCGGCCCGCGCGAGCCGCTCGAACTCCGGGTCGACCGGCTCCTCCCCGTAGAGCCCCGACCGCCCGCCGTCCCCGCGCACGGCCGCGGCGAACACCGCGTCGATCCGCGGCAGGAGTACGGGATCGGGGTTGCCGGAACACACATCGCGCACCCCCGGCGGCGCCTCGACCCCGAGCGAGTGGCGGGGGGTGCTCGCCGGTCGCGCGCGCACCCGGCTCCCCCGGCGGCCGTCCGTCGCGATCACCCCGCGCTCCCGCAGCACGCGGTACGCGGCGGCGACGGTGTTGGGGTTGACGCCCAGCTCGGCCGCGAGCTCCCGCAGCGGCGGCAGCGTCTGTCCGGGCTCCAGCGCGCCGGAGCCCACCCCGCTCTCGACACTGGCGGCGATCTCCGATGCGCGGCGCCCTTGGATTCGATACTCTCCTAGCACAAAAGCCATTATGCACTAATACAAAGGATGCCGCATGTCCCACAGCCCCCACTCCTCCGGCCCGCTCGATGACTACGGCCCCACCGAGCGCACCGTTCCCACCCGTTCCAAGGAGCGCGCCTCCTACGACCGCGCCACGGTCCACGCCCTCCTCGACGACGAATACGTCTGCCACCTCGGCTTCATCCGCGACGGCGCGCCCGTCGTCCTGCCGACCCTCTACGCCCGGGTCGGCGAGCGGATCTACGTCCACGGGTCGACCGGTTCCCGCCCGATGCGGGCCGCGGACCCCGGCCTCGCGGTCTGTCTGACCGTGACCCACGTCGACGGACTGGTCCTCGCCCGCTCGGCCTTCCACCACTCGATCAACTACCGCTCCGTGGTCATCCACGGCACCGCGTACCAGGTGGCCGACCCCGAGGAGAAGCGCCTCGCCCTGGACGCGCTCGTGGACGCGGTCGTTCCCGGCCGCGCCGCCGACTCCCGCCCGGCGAACGCGCGGGAACTGGCGGCGACCGCCGTGGTCCGGCTGGACCTCGCCGAGGCATCGGCGAAGATCCGCACCGGCCCGCCCAACGACGAGGCCGAGGACATGGACCTGCCGCACTGGTCGGGCGTGGTGCCCCGCACCCGCGTCTACGGGACACCGATACCGTCGTCCGACCTGGACCCGTCGATCGGGCTGCCGGAGTACCTGGCGGGCCGCTGAACGGGTGGCCCGTGCGGGCCGGGTGGCGCCCCGTCGGACGCGGTGCCGCGGGGTCACCCCCGGGAACGACGGCGGTGACCCCGCGTGTCGCGTGACACCCAGGTCGCCGCCGTCCCCGCACGCCCCCGGCCCCTATGGGTTCGTCACCGGGGGTTCTCCCGGGACGGCGGGGCCTGCGGGAGGAGAACCGCGAGGAGAACCGCCGCCAGCAGCAGGGCCGAGCCCGCGACCGTCGGGAGGGTGAGCCGCTCGTCCAGCAGCGTGACCGCGAACAGGGCCGCGCTCACCGGTTCCAGGAGCATCACCACCGAGACCGTCGCCGCCCGTACCACCGCCGCGCCCGCGAAGTACAGCACGTACGCCAGAGCCGTGGGCACGGCGGCCACATAGACCAGCAGCGAGACGACCCGGAGCAGTTCCTCCGTATCCCGCGCGCTGGGGAGGAGGCCCTCGGCCGCCGCCATCGGCAGCAGCGCGGCGGCGCCGATGGCGAAGGCCCACGCGGTCGTGGCGAGCGCGTCTCCCCCGCCGTCGCGGCCGAGCCAGCGGGCGAGCAGGGTGATGGCCGCGTATCCGGAGGCGGACAGGAGCGCGAGGACGACTCCGGCGGGCCGGACCGTGCCGCCTCCGTCGCCCAGGGCCAGAACGCCGAGCCCGGCGAGCGCGCCGCCGACGGCGAGGAGCCCGCCGCCGCCGAGCCGCTCGCCCAGGGTGAGCCGGGCGCCGAGGGCGATGAGCACCGGACCCGTCCCCAGGGTGACGACGGTGGCGACGGCGAGCCCGGTGGCCTCCACGGCGGCGAAGTAGGCGCTCTGGAAGACGGTGAGCCCGATACCCGTTCCCAGAGTCCGCGCCAGCCTGCGGGAGCGGGGTTCGACCGCGGTACGGGGATGCCGGGTCCCTCGCGTACGGGTGCCCTTCGCACGGGACCCTCGCGTACGGGTGCCCTTCGTACCGGACCCTCGCGTACGGGTGCCCTTCGCACCGGACCCTCGCGTACGGGCGTCGCGCAGCGCGAGCACCGCGCCGAGCAGCAGCAGCCCTCCGGCACAGCGCCAGAAGGAGAGGGCGAGCGGCCCGAGATCGCCGCTCGCGAAGACAAGGGAGGCGGCGGCCCCGGCGGTACCCCAGGCGAATCCGGCGATGACCAGGTAGATGAGGCTCCGCCTGGCACTCAGGGCGGGGGCGGGGTGCTCGGCCCCATGGGCGGGGGACAGGGCCGAAGGACCGGTGGATACCACCGGGCGATGAGACGACACGTGAGATCTCCGAGGGAGAAGAACGGGTGAGGGATCGCTCCGCGCTCGCGCGCGGACAGCGGCGACCCGCCCGGGGGCGACACCCCGGACCCGGTCTTCTTCAACCCGCCGCCCGCGCTAGGCGGCGGGAGGCGGCAGCACGGTCGAATGCATGATCGGCATCCTAGAGCGTCTCCGATGGATCAGGGCGGGTCAGCGAGCGAGATCTGGCGCGCAGAGCGCTCCCTCCCACTCCCCCTGGGCCTGGCGGCCGGGGGCCCGGGGCGGCGCCTGGGCACGATCCACCAGAGGCGCCCTAAGGTCCGGTGTGTCCGGCCTGTCCGGTGTGTTCGGCCGGCAACTCCCCCTCGTCCGGCACCGCTCCGGAATCAGACCGTCCGGAGTCAGACCGTCCGGAGTCAGACCGTCCGGAGTCAGACCGTCCGGAGTCAGACCGTCCGGCGGCGGTCGTCCCATCACCCGGCGCCACCGCTCCTCCGGCCGCCACGGGCCCCGCCGAGGGGGCCTTCGGCGCCTGCGACTGCGCGATGAACGCGCCCGCGAGCACCAGCGCCCCGCCGAGGATCTGCGGCAGGGAGAGGTGTTCGCGCAGCAGCACCCAGGCCAGCACGGTGGCGATGACCGCCTCCAGACAGGCCACGACCCCCGCGACCTGCGGTGACAGCTTCCGTACCGAGATCACCCCGGTCACATAGGCGACCACCGTCGCGATCAGCACCACCCACGCCAGCAGCAGCCACGCGGCCACCGGCGTCCCACCCATGTCCACCTCTCCCGCGAGGACCGAGGCATCCATGCCCCAGGGCCGGGCGACGACGGTCAGGGCGAGGGTGCCGACGATCAGCCCGTAGGCGATGACCCCCAGCGGGTCCGCGCGGTCCTCGTCATCGGCGCCGTGGTCGGAGAGGACGAAGTAGCACGCCTGGCAGCAGGCACCGCCGAGCGCCAGCAGCAACCCGATCACATCGAAACTGAGCCCGGCCCAGAACTCGACGACACACGCGAGACCGGTGACGGCGAGCACCACGCCGACAGCGGCGGCCCGGGTGACCTGTCGGCGCTGGACGAAGCGGATATAGCCGAGGACGAGCGCCGGGGCGAGGTACTCGATCAGCAGCGCGACCCCGACCGGGATCCGGGAGAGGGAGGCGAAGTAGAAGGTCTGCACCCCGGCGACGGCGAGCAGTCCGAAGCCGGTGAGCAGCGCGGGCTTGCGCCGCAGCAGGCTCCGGTGGCGCCAGGCCAGCGGGAGCATCACCAGCGCCGCGCCGGTCACCCGGAGCCACACCACGTGCAACGGGTCGAGCCCCGCCTCGATCAGCGGCTTGGCCGCGACCCCGGAACCACCGAACGCCACCGCCGAGACCAGGGCTATGCCCAGGCCGGCGCTTCCCCTCCGAGACGCCTGCATCGGCACATCATGGCAGCGCCCACCAGCGGGGTCGACCCCTGATCTGCCGCCGGACCAGCGGTCTTGCGGTCATGATCGATCCATTCACGATCCGCGCTGCGGCCCCGGGAGCCACCTCCTCCGGCACCCCTCCAGACCACCTCAGGCGATCTTCGCCCACCGCGCGCCCACGCCGCCCGGGTACACCCCCGCCGCGTACTCACACCACGCACTCACACCACGCACTCGCACCACGCCCGGAAACTCCCACCGCGCACTCCACCACCCCCAGCCACCCCCGCCGCGCACTCACCACCACTCCCAGCCGCCCCGCGGCCCGCTCACGCCGCCTCCGCACACCCCCGCAGCCGGTCCAGATCGACGCCCGCCCGGCGCAGGACCTCCACCGCCCGGGAGGAGGGGTCCGCCGCCAGCGCCATCAGCAGATCGGCCCCCGCCACCCGTTCACCTCCGCGCGCCCGCGCGCACTCCGACGCCCGGTCCATCGCCGCGACCGCCGAGGGCGACCAGCCCGCCGTGTCCCAGACCCCCAGGGGTACGCGGGGGAGGGAGCCCGGCCGCTCCACCGCCCCGCGCCAGCGCAGTCCGTAGCCGATGCTGCGCTGGACGAGGTAACCGAGCACCCGCGCCCCACGGCAGCCGAGCGCCGCACGGGCGCCGGGGTCGGATTCGATCAGTGAGTGCAGCAGATGGGCGGTGTCGATCGCCGGGTCGCCGTCGCGCTGCGCCCTGCGGCGGGCCGCCGCGACCACGGACGCCAGCTCGGGGGTGAGTGCCGCGCCCAGCGGATCGGCCGGACCGAGACCACCAGGGAACGGAGGGGACTGCCGGGGTGTGTGGGGCGTAGAGCTCTGCACACGCCCCACCCCATCAGAGACGGCGACCCGGCGCGTCCCCGTGAGGTGCCATCCGCGTATCCCACCGAAGGTGGGCACAGACAGACGGTTTCTCCTCCTTATGAAGGAGATCGCGGCATTTCATTCTCAGGGCGCGTGCGCCGGGCGTACACGCCCCCCACATCTCTGACAGTTCATCAGTATTGAATGTTCCCCGGGTACCGGCTACGTTCCGCGACATCGTGACCGACGCGGAGGGGTGATCCCATGGTCGACGTCAGCGCCGAGGCCCGCATCGAGGCACCGCCCGCGAGGGTCTGGGCCCATCTCACCGACTTCAGCGCCCACGGCCGCTGGAGCGCCACCCACACCAGCTTCCCCCGGGGTGGCCCCGCGCCCCTGGAGGCGGGCGCCGCCTACACCGAGAACATGAAGCTGATGGGCTTCCCCGCCGAGGTCGCCTGGACGGTCGAGGAGGTCGTCCCGGACCGCTCCCTGGCCATCAAGGGCAAGGGCCCGATGGGGGTCACCGTCGGCACCCGCTACACGCTCACCCCGGACGGCGACGCGACCGTGATGCGTATCGACGGCGCGTTCACGGGCGCCGCCGTCGCCATGATGGCGGCGAAGCTGACGGAGTCGGCGACGGCCGCCCTGGAGGAGTCCCTGCGGCGGCTGGGCGCGCTGGCCACCTGAGCGGACCCGCGCCCCAGGACCGCGAGCGGGGCCCGCGCG
>NZ_JBHVHF010000024.1:0-47410 GCF_042800315.1 Streptomyces sp. NPDC057638 | reverse complement strand
GCCCTCGGGCCGTTCCCGAAAGGGCTTTGCCGCCCGGCCCACGGCCGTGTCCCGGTGACCGCCCACACCACCCCCGTCGGTCTGGGCGATCCCCGGTTCCCGGCCCGTTCCTCCGCCGTGTCCCGGCCGTGTTCTACTGCGGTGGGGGCGCCCGCGTATCACCGCGCCCCGCCCGGCCCACGGCAGAGAAGTGACCCATCCGCAGTGCGACTCAACGATCTCGACGAACGCATCGTCCACGCCCTCGCCGAGGACGCCCGCCGCTCCTACGCCGACATCGGCTCGGCGGTGGGGCTCTCCGCGCCCGCGGTGAAGCGGCGCGTGGACCGGCTGCGCTCCACCGGGGCCATCACCGGCTTCACCGTGCGGGTCGACCCCGGCGCGCTCGGCTGGGAGACCGAGGGGTTCATCGAGCTGTACTGCCGCAGCAACACCTCCCCCGAGGCCATCGAGCGCGGTCTTGAGCGCTACCCGGAGATCGTGTCGGCCTCCACCGTGACCGGTGAGGCCGACGCCATCATCCAGGTCTTCGCCGCCGACATGCGCCACTTCGAGCGGGTCCTGGAGCGCATCGCGGGTGAGCCCTTCGTGGAGCGCACCAAGTCGGTGCTGGTGCTCTCCCCGCTGCTGCGCCGCTTCTCCTCGGGTCCGCCCGCCTGATCCGTACGACGGTCCGCCTGATCCGTACGACGGTCCGCCGGGCGCGCGGGCTCAGAGCGCGGGCCGCCACGGTACGACCGTGAAGTCGCCCGTGCCCTCCTTCACCTTCTCGTACGGCGCCGACGAGACACACGGCGGCACATCCATGGACGAGATCGAGCCGGCGGCCCAGCTGTAGCCGAGGCGGTCCGTACCACCCGTGTCGTGGACGGTCACACCGACCCGCTTTCCCCGGCCCCCCGGGAGGTCCGACTCGGTGATGATCCCGGTGACCACGGCGACCTTGCCGCCGGTCACCAGACAGTCGACCCGGGCCGTCGCCTTGGCCCCCCGGCCGTCGCGGTAGTGGCTGAACGAGAAGGTACCGGTCGCCTTCCGCGGGTTCTTGGTGTCCTTCGCCGCCAGCCGCGCGTCGAAGGTGAAGGTGATGTCGTCGCCGAGCGACCGGAAGAGCTTGGCCTCGCCGGTGAGCGCGGCGGCGAGGCGGGGCCGCTCGGCGGGCGCCTCCCCGTCGGGGGCGGCGATGGCCGTCCCGGCCGCGCCCGCGCCGATCAGCAGGGCGGAGGCGAAGGCGATGACCTTCGTACGGGTCTGGACGGTGTGCTTCACGACGGGTCCTCTCGATCGTGTCCCGTGGCCGGGCGCCGCGGGTGTTCCGGAGCGGTCCGGCGGGCTGACCGGACAGCCACCACTCTTCCGCCCGAGCCGCCGGGACACATCGCGCGCGGGTCGCCACCCGGCTTCCGCCGCGCGGCGGAACCCGGGTGCTACCCGGGGCGGACGCGGCGCCCGCCACCGCGTGCAACGAATCGCCACCGAGGGGCCCGATCACGCAATGGATCGTCCGCTGACGCGCAACGGTCGCGCCTTGTCCCGCCCTGGCGGCGGGCCGTACCGTTTTCCCAACCCCTCACGCCTGTGACCACGCCCTCGGCCGGTGCCGTTCGGCGGGTCCGTGCACCTCCGCGCCCTGTTCCCCTCCCGCTTTCCCGTCCCGTCCGAGGTCCGACATGCCCCCGCTGCGCACCGCCCTGCTCCAGAGTTCCGGCCGACCGGGTTCGGTCGCCGACAACCTGAGGGCCCTCGACGACGCCGCCGCCCGGGCCGCGGCGGCCGGGGCCGGGCTGCTCGTCTGCCCGGAGATGTGGCTGACGGGGTACGCGATCGGTGACCGGGTCCCCGAGCTCGCCGAGCCCGCCGACGGTCCGGGCGCCACCGCCGTCGCCGAGATCGCCGAACGCCACGGGCTCGCCGTCGGCTACGGATACCCGGAGCGCTCCGGTGCGCGGGTGTACAACGCGGCGCAGCTCATCGACGCGCGGGGCGAGCGCCTGGCGAACTACCGCAAGACCCATCTCTTCGGCGACTTCGAGCGGCGCTGGTTCACCCCGGGCGAGCGGCCCGTCGTCCAGGCCGAGCTCGACGGTCTCCGGATCGGCCTGCTGATCTGCTACGACGTGGAGTTCCCGGAGAACGTCCGGGCGCACGCGCTGGCCGGGACCGACCTCCTGCTGGTGCCCACCGCCCAGATGCACCCCTTCCAGTTCGTCGCCGAGTCACTCGTGCCCGTACGGGCCTTCGAGAGCCAGATGTACATCGCGTACGTCAACCGGACCGGGCACGAGGGCGCGTTCGAGTTCGTCGGGCTGAGCTGTCTGGCCGGTCCCGACGGCACGGTCCGCACCCGCGCCGGACGGGGCGGGGAACTGGTCGTCGGCGAGGTGGACCGGGGGTTCCTGGACAGCTCGCGCGCGGCCAACCCGTATCTGCGTGACCGCCGGCCCGAGCTGTATCCGACGCTCGGCTGAGCCCCCTCGTACCCCCCGGAACATCACCCTCCGCCCGCAAGGAGTCCGCACCATGACGTCCACGGTGCCCACCGCCGTCCAGCACACCGAGGCCCAGCCGCCGATCACCATGTTCGGCCCGGACTTCCCGTACGCCTACGACGACTTCCTCGCCCATCCGGCCGGGCTCGGCCAGATCCCCGCGACCGAGCACGGCACCGAGGTCGCCGTCATCGGCGGCGGGCTCTCCGGCCTGGTCGCCGCGTACGAGCTGATGAAGATGGGCGTCAAGCCCGTCGTCTACGAGGCGGACCAGATCGGCGGACGGCTGCGCACCGTCGGATTCGAGGGAAGCGACCCCGAGCTGACCGCCGAGATGGGGGCGATGCGCTTCCCGCCGTCCTCGACCGCGCTCCAGCACTACATCGACCTCGTCGGCCTGACCACCACGCCCTTCCCCAACCCGCTCGCCCCCGGTACCCCGTCGACCGTCGTCGACCTCAAGGGTGAGACGCACTACGCGGAGACCATCGACGACCTGCCGCAGGTCTACCGCGATGTGATGGACGCCTGGAACGCGTGCCTGGAGGAGGGCGCCGACTTCTCCGACATGAACCGCGCCATGCGCGAACGTGACGTGCCGCGCATCCGCGAGATCTGGGCGCGCCTGGTGGAGAAGCTCGACAACCAGACCTTCTACGGCTTCCTGTGCGACTCGGAGTCGTTCCGCTCCTTCCGGCACCGGGAGATCTTCGGGCAGGTCGGCTTCGGTACGGGAGGCTGGGACACCGACTTCCCCAACTCCATCCTGGAGATCCTGCGCGTCGTCTACTCCGAGGCCGACGACCACCACCAGGGCATCGTCGAGGGCAGCCAGCAGCTGCCGCTGCGCCTGTGGGAGCGCGCGCCCGAGAAGATCACCCACTGGGCGCAGGGGACCTCCCTCTCCTCGCTCCACGGCGGTGCGCCCAAGCCCGCCGTCACCCGGCTGCACCGCACGGCGGGCAACCGCATCACCGTCACGGACGCCACCGGGGATATCCGCACCTACCAGGCGGCGATCTTCACCGCGCAGTCCTGGATGCTGCTCTCCAAGATCGCCTGCGATGACGCGCTCTTCCCCATCGACCACTGGACGGCGATCGAGCGTACGCACTACATGGAGTCGTCCAAGCTGTTCGTCCCCGTCGACCGGCCGTTCTGGCTCGACAAGGACGAGGAGACCGGCCGCGACACCATGTCGATGACCCTGACCGACCGCATGACCAGGGGCACCTATCTGCTGGACAACGGGCCCGACAAGCCCGCCGTCATCTGTCTCTCCTACACCTGGTGCGACGACAGCCTGAAGTGGCTCCCGCTCTCGGCGAACGAGCGCATGGAGGTCATGCTGAACTCACTCGGCGAGATCTATCCGAAGGTCGACATCCGCCGTCACATCATCGGCAACCCGGTCACCGTCTCCTGGGAGAACGAGCCCTACTTCATGGGCGCGTTCAAGGCCAACCTCCCCGGCCACTACCGCTACCAGCGGCGCCTGTTCACCCACTTCATGCAGGACACACTCCCCGCGGACAAGCGCGGCATCTTCCTCGCGGGCGACGACATCTCCTGGACGGCGGGCTGGGCCGAGGGCGCCGTCCAGACCGCCCTCAACGCCGTCTGGGGCGTGATGCACCACCTGGGTGGCGCGACCGACGGGGGTAACCCGGGACCTGGAGACGTATACGAGGAGATCGCGCCGGTGGAGCTGCCGGAGGACTGAGGCGCGGACGTACACGGCTCCAGGGATGCTCGTACTCTCATCCGGGTCGCGCTGGGGTCGGGTGTACGGGCGCTTCCCCCTGGGCCCTGCGGCCCGGGAGGTGCCCCCACCCCTGGGCCCTGCGGCGACGGGACGTGTACGCGCGCAGGGCGGACCGGTGGGGTGACCCGCGCGCGAAGCTCCTGTCCGGGGACCGCTGGGAGTCCGCGCAGCCAACCGTGTTGACCGCGCTCGGGCTGGAGGCGGAGCCCGCCGCCCACCTTGCGGAACTCGCCGGAGCCTTGCACGGCGCTTACCACCAGGTCGTCGCCGGGCTCCCGGGCAACACCGCGGTGTCGGTGAAGGACGGCAAGCTGTCCCTGGACCGCCTCGGCCCGGCTACGGAGCCGAAGCTGATGCCTGCCTTCCGTCAGCTCGCCAACAACATGCTCCCCAACGTCGACTTCCCCGAGCTGCTCCTGGAGGTCGCCGACCTGACCGGCATGACCTCGGCGTTCACGCACATCTCCGGCGCCTACCCCTCGATGGAGGAGTTCGAGCTGAGCGTCTGCGCCCTGCTGCTCTCCGAGGCCTGCAACGTCGGCTTGACCCCGGTCGTGAAGCCGAACGTGCCCGCGCTGACCCGGGGCCGGTTGGTTCAGGTCGACCAGGGCTACCTGCGCGCCGAGACGAGCAGGCTCACGTCCCCTTGCCCGGCGGTTGACTTGGCGATCACCGCGACCGAAAGGGTGGAGGTCGATCCTTCATCCGGAACTGCCAGGTCAACGTTGGAGAACGTCAGTACGTTTGCTGCAGCGAGGGTGCGGCGGTGCCGTTGTCGCTGGACCGTGACGAGGCCATGGCGCGGCCGGGACGGGGAGTCGGCGGTCGGCGCGCGCACGGGCGGAGCGTCTGTGCGCGCATGCTCCGCCGACGCCACGGCCCTGCGCCCCACCGGCAGGAGCCCTCCCCCCACTCCCCTCCCCGCACGCGCCCCTCGGAAAAGTCCAGCAGCAGCCCGGAGGGGCGGGCGTCCAGCCGGTGCGTCGCGGTCGACGGACTGCCCGGCACCGGCCCCTGGGTCACTCGGCCGGTGCGCGGGCCGAAGGGCCCGGTCGCTCAGGTTCCGCCGGGTTTGCCCGTCGAGACCAGCAGGAGGACGGACGAGCCCGGTGCCACCGGTTCTGCGCCGCCCCGGGGCTGACTGCTGATCACCTGCCCGGCGGGAGCGTTCCAGTCCGTGTGCCGCATGATCGTGCAGCTCAGTCCGAGTCCGCGCAGCAGGCTTCCGGCCTGTTCGACCGGCATGCCGGCCAGGTCCGGTAGCGCGATGCCCGCTCCCGCGGTCTGCTCCTGCTCCTGTGTCGGAGTCGCATCGGCGCTTCCGCTCTTGGGGGTGCCGGTGGCGAGCGGGGTGCACGCCCCGTTCGCCGGTGGGGACAGGGACAGGGACGGGGAGGCGCCGGGCGCGGGCGGCACGGGCTTCAGCGCGAAGAACCCCACCGTGGCGCACGCCAGCACGCAGCACGCCGCAGCGGTGCCGAGGAGCGCCCGGCGGGTGCGGCTGCGGCTGACGGCTCGCTCGATCGCGGCCGCGTCGACGACCGGCGCCGTCGGCCCGTCGGCGAAGGAGGCCACCGCGGCACGCAGCTCGGCTTCGAGGCCCGGCTCGAACGGGGCCGGTCCGGACGACGTGTTCCTCACTTCGTACCTCCGAAAGCGGCCGACGGCGTGTGCGGCGCCTGGGCGGCCGATACGGAATCGCGCAGCTTGGCCAGGCCGCGGGCGAGCTGGGACCTCACCGCACTCGAAGAGATGTCCAGGACGTCGGCGACCTGCCGGGCGTCCAGATCGTGCAGGTAGTACAGGACCACCACGCTGCGCATGCCCATCGGCAGCCCGAGCAGTGCCTCGATCAGTTCCGCGCGCAGATCCACCTGCCCGAACCGGTCCCGGGGGTCGGCCGTCTCGGGCACCCCCGACAGCCCGGGGCGCTCGCCCCGGCGCGACAGCCGCCGCCAGCGGTCGTTGGCCAGGTTGACCAGCACTTTGCGCACGTACGCCTCCGGCGAGTCCGCCACCGCGACCTTCCGCCACTGTCGGCACGCCCGCTCCAGCGTCTCCTGCACCAGATCCTCGGCCACGTGCACGTCACCGGTCAGCGCATACGCGGTGCGGAACAACGCTCCCGACCGCTGTGCGACGAACTCCGTGAATCCGATGCCCGGACCGCTCCTGCGAAACCTCACCCGCCGACCTCCTCTCCTCGTCCCGTCCCGATCACTGCCCCCATGACGGCGGAACGGGGCCGGGTGCTGCACCGAGCCGCCGGCAGTGACGTGAATCACAGCCGGGACGGAAGGGTGTCCCAGGACCTCGCGCCGCTGCCGCCCGGGGTGCGGGCGGGGTCCGGCGAAGCGGAGGGCCGCCGGGCGGGCGGCCCGCAGTCGGCCGAGAAGAACGGGGGCGCCTCTTGCCAGATACTACGTTCGCCGACGTCGGCGACGGACAGGGCCAAGCCCTCGGTGGTAGGCCCGGAACGCGGGCTCACGCCTTCAAGATCGTCTCACTGCCCCTTCTGGGCCCACCTTGGCTGGACCCCAGGTAGCTCTCCGGCAGGCCGGGGCCAAACGCGGTGCGCAGTCAGGCAATCACAGAGCCTCACCCCTCCCCTCTCGCAAACGGTCCTTTCCCAGAGCAAGATCAACGGAAGGCCCGAGAAGCCGTCCCGGAGCCGGATCGGTTCTCACAACCCGTTCTCACTCAAGAGTGGGCGGCACCCCGTTCTGAGAACTGAGTTGTGAGAACATGCGGAGTCATGACGGACCCTCACGACCCCACTGCGGCCGACGCCGACGCCGACGCCGACGCCGACGACGTCGAGCGTCACCCCTGCCCGCGGTGCTCGGCCGCACCCGGATCGCCCTGCCGCTCCCGCGGCGGCGCGGTCGCCGGGACCTACCACACCGGCCGGTTCACCAAGGTGCCCCGCCTCGCCGAGCTCCTACGGGTCCAGACCCCCGCCGACCGCAGCCCTGGACAGCCCTGGCGGCCCGGCACCCCGCCGCCGGCCCCGGTCGACCCGAGCACCCCAGGCGCGGACATTCGGATCGGCTACGCCCGCTGCTCGACCCTCGGGCAGGAACTCGACTCCCAGGTCGACGCCCTCACCGCGCACGGCGTCCCGCGCGAGAAGGTGTTCAGCGAGAAGATCAGCACCCGCATCCGGGTCCGCCCCCAGTTCGAAGCAGCCCTCGCCGCCGCCCGCGACATCAAGGCCCACGCCCCGCACTGCCGTGTCATCCTCACCGTGTACGAGATGAAGCGGCTCGGGCGCGACGCCGCCGAGCTGACCGCGCTCGCCGACCACCTCACCGCCCACGGCCTGGTCCTGGAGATGCTCGCCGGACCGCTGCCCGGCATGTACGACCCCTGCGGGCCTGGCCGGCTGCTGTTCGCGTTCTTCGCCGCGATGGCGGAGACCGAACGGGAGAACATCCGCGAGTCCACCCTCGAAGGGCTCGACACCGCCGTCCGCAAGGGCAGGCACGGCGGCCGGCCCCCGGTCATCACCGACGACATGCTCCACACGGTCCTACGCCGCCGTGCAGCCGGGGAATCCGTCGAGCAGATCCAACCCGACCTAATCATCCCCACCGGCAAGCGCAAGGGACACAGCCCCTCCGTCGCAAGCATCTACCGGGCGCTGGCCGAGCACGAGAAGAGGGCGGTGTACCCCGAAGCCGTCGAGGCTGCACAGGCCGACTTCGCCGCGCTGCGCCAGCGGTCGACGGCTACTCCGACCAGCGCCTGACGGAGCCGCTACTCACCGGTCCGATCCTCCCAAGGGGCCTAGTTGTACCAGTCGATCCAGTCGGTGAACGCTTCCTGGCGTTTGTGGTCTGAGGTGCAGGGCCTCTGGTAGGCCCACTCGTCCATGAGGGTGCGGTGGAAGCGTTCGACCTTGCCGTTGGTCTGGGGCCGCCAGGGCCTGGTCCAGCGTGGGCTGATGTCCAGGTCATCGCAGGTCTGGCGCCAGGTGTTCTTGGTGTAGGCCCAGGCGTTGTCGGTCAGGACCCGTTCGATGGTGATGCCCCGTTCGGCGAACCAGGCGGTGGCCCGGCGCAGGAAGGCGGCGCAGGTGGGGGCGGTCTCGTCGGGGAGGTCTTCGGTGTAGGCCAGGCGGGTGTGGTCGTCCAGGGCGGTGTGGAGGTAGGCCCAGCCGGTTCCGGTCTTGTTGCGGCGTCCTTCGGCCCGCCCGAGGGTCCTGTGGCCGCCGCCGTCGGGGATCCGGCCGGGTTTCCTGACGTCGATGTGGACCAGTTCTCCGGGGCGGGCGCGTTCGTAGCGGCGGACGGGTTCGCCGGTGGCCCGGTCGAGCGCGGCCAGGGGCGGCAGGCCGTGGCGGGTGAGGATGCGGTGGGCGGTCGAGGGGGCGATCCCGCAGCGGACGGCCAGCCGGAGCGGGCCGATCCGGTGCTCGCGTCTCAGGCGCAGTACCCGTTCCTCCACCTCGTGTGGGGTCCGTAGTGGCTGGTGGTGGGGGCGGCTGGTGCGGTCACTCATTCCGGCGATGCCAAGGAGGCGGTAGCGGCCGGCCCAGCGGGCGGCGGTGGTGTGGCTGACCTGGAAGCGTTCCGCGGCCCGGCGCAGGGGCCAGCCGTCGTCCACGACACAGCGGGCCAGACGCCAGCGGCCGGTCTCGGTCAGCGGGGCGTTACGGTGGGACACGAGGGCCTCCAGGTCTGGTGCAGATGTCGTAATCCACACCAAACCCAGAGGCCCTCACCCATTTCAACAACCCAGCACGCGTGTCACCAACGTCCCGGGACAACACACCTAGCTGGCCTGCGTCGTCAGAAGGCGCTCCACCTCCTCATCGAACGGAATGTCCCACTTCTCGTGCAGGGAGAGCGCCTCCAGCCAGCAGGTCCGCGCCCGGTCCGGGTGGTCGAGCGCCGCCAGCACGCGCCCCAGGGTGACGAGCACGCTTCCCTTGGTGTGCTCACCGCCGATGCAGCCGAGCGCGAGAGCCAGCTCCGCGTGCGCGCTGGCACGCGCCGGGCGCAGCGTCCGGAGCAGGGCTTGGGCGATACGGAAATGGGTCGTCCCTTCCCAGAGCCGCTGGCGACTGGCCTCGAAGCCACTGAGAGCCCCGTACAACTGCTCCAGCGCCTCCTTCGGGCGTCCCGCGGCGGTGAGCGCGACCCCGAGCGCGTAGCGGGCGCCGGCGAGCCGCAGGGTGGTGCCGGTGCGTTCGTAGATGTCCAGGGCCGCCGCCGCGACGTCGATGGCCTGTTCGGTCCGCCCGAGTGCCAGGGAGACCGGGGAGAGCCGGCACAGGGCCACGGCCTCGCCCAGGGTGTTCCCGTCGGCCCGTGCGTCCGTGATCGCCCGGTGGAGGTGGTCCTCGGCCTCGGCGTGGGCGCCGCGGTTGAGCGCGATGACGCCCCGGTCGACATGGACCGAGAAGGCCACCGCCTGATCCCTCGTCTGTTCGGCCAGCTCGTCGGCGCGCCGCGCGTGGTCATCGGCCTGTAGGTAACGTCCCATGACCAGATGGACGGTGGAGAGGATGGCGTACGCGCGTCCTAGGGAACGCGTATCGCCCGTCGCCCGCGCCGCGGCCAAGGCGGCTCGCGCGGTGGCCTCGTACTGATGCGGACTCGTGCCCGATTCCGCGAGATCCCTGACGATCCACAGCAGGTCGACGGCGTGGCGCAGCCGTCCGCCGACGGTGGACTGGCGGGCGCAGGCGAGGAGGGAGTGGGCCTCGGTGTAGAGCCAGTCCAGGGCCTCCTTGCGGCTGGCGAAGGAGAGTCCAGGATGCTCGGCGCGCTCCATGTGCTCGGGAAACCGGTCGCCGGGCCAGACGGATGCGTACATCCGCCGGGCGGTGGCGAGGTAGAAGTCCAGCAGCCGGGAGAGGGAGCCCTCGATGGTGTCCGGCGTATCGTCGCGTTCGGCGCACGCGCGGGCGTAGAGGCGTACGAGGTCGTGGTAGCGGTAGCGGCCGGGGGCGGGGGAGTCCAGCAGGGAGGTGTCCACGAGGGCCTCCAGCTGGTCCTCCGCCTGGTGGAGGGGGAGGTCGAGCAGCGCGGCGGCCGCCGCGAGGGAGACGCTGGGGCCGTCGGCGAGGCCGAGCAGGCGGAAGGCGCGGGCCTGGGCGGGCTCCAGCTGTCCGTAGCCGAGTTCGAAGGTGGCCTTGACGGCGAGGTCACCGGCCTGGAGTTCGTCCAGTCGGCGTCGTTCGTCGGCGAGCTTGGCGGCGAGGACGGAGACGGTCCAGGTACGGCGGGCCGCCAGCCGCGAGGCGGCGATCCGGATCGCCAGCGGCAGGAACCCACACGCGCCGACCACGTCCAGCGCCGCCTCCCGCTCCGCCCCGACCCGCTCCTCACCCACGATCCGGGTGAAGAGCTGGAGCGCCTCCTCCGGGGACATCACATCGAGGTCGACCAGATGCGCTCCGGCCAGGTCGACCATCCGGACCCGGCTGGTGACCAGCGCCGCGCACCCCGCCGACCCCGGCAGCAACGGCCGGATCTGCGCCGCGTCACGGGCGTTGTCCAGCAAGACGAGGACACGCCGACCCGTCAGCACAGAGCGGTACAGGGCGGTCCGTTCGTCGAGTGACTCCGGGATCCGGGCGTCGGCGATGCCGAAGGAACGCAGCAGCGTGCCGAGGGCGACGACGGGCGCCAGGGGGCGGCCCGTGGTGCCCTGGAGGTCGACGTACAGCTGTCCGTCCGGGAACTGGGGCCGGGCCCGGTGGGCCAGATGGACGGCGAGGGTGGTCTTGCCGACGCCGCCGATGCCCGCGAGCGCGGAGACCGCCATCACCGCGCCCTCGGCGGTGGCGAGCCGGTCGCTCAGCTCCCGTATGAGGGCGGTGTGCCCGGTGAAGTCGGGGACAGCGGGCGGAAGCTGGGCCGGTCGGATGACGGGGGCCGTCGACGTCTTGCGGGTGGTGGGCTGGGCCAGTTCCTCGTCGGCGCGCAGGATGCGCTGGAGCAGCTCGGAGAGTTCGGGGCGGGGGTCGACACCGAGCTCTTCGGCCAGCAGCCGCCGGGTGTCGGCGTAGACGGCGAGGGCCTCGGCCTGGCGGCCGCTGCGGTAGAGCGCGAGCATCAGCAGCTCACGCATCCGCTCCCGCAAGGGGTGGATGGCGGTGAGGGCGGTGAGTTCGGAGACGGCCTCGGCATGCGCCCCGACCATCAGATCGAGATCGAGACGGGTCTCCAGCAGCCGCAGCCGCCACTCGTCGAGCCGGGCGCGCTGATGCTCCGCGTAGGGACCCGGAACGCTCGCCAGCGGTTCACCGTCCCACAGCCCCAGCGACTTGTTCAGCAGCGTCCGCGCCTGGTCGGGCGACCCGGCGGCACGCGCCTTCTCCGCCTCCAGCGCCAGTTCCTCGGCCACATGGAGATCGAGGGAGAGCGGTTCGCACCGTACGGCGTAGCCACCGGACTCGCTGACCACGGTGCGCGGGCCGAGGGCCTTCCGCAGCCGCGAGGCGTAGGTACGGGTGACCGCGAGCCCCTGGACCGGGGGGTTCTCGCCCCAGATGGAGTCGATCAGCTCGGCCGCGGTGGCGGTGCGCCCCTGGCGCAGCAACAAGGCCACCAGGAGCGCGCGTTGCTGGGGGGAGCCCGTGGGGAGCGGTTCGCTGCCGAGCCAGGCGCGTACCGGCCCGAGCACACTGAAACGCGGCCCTTCCGTGCCCTCCGCCGTCACCGTCCGCGCACCCTCCAGCCGCGTTTCTTCCCGTTTCTTCCAGGGGGTATATCGATCGTATGTCTCCGGGGGTGACGATGAAGGACGTGTTGTTCGCGGACGTGCCCTGTCCGTTCCGTGGGACACGTTCAGGCAGGTGAGGCTCTGCTGGGGTGGCTCCCCAGAGTGTCTCGCTTTGCCATTTTTTCCTCCAAGCCTGTCGCGGTGCAACGCTCTTGGGCGCTCTTTCCGCGCTGATGCGCTGCCAGGACGATGTCCCGGGACCTCCGCGCCAGGGGGCGCTGACGGGGGCCGTCCGAGACGGCGTCTCGGCATCATGGGGACTGGGCGCATGCGCGAGGAGGCTTCTCCTTCATCATCTTGACCACATCCGTGGCATCCGCCGTCGACGTGTTCCCGGCACTCGCCAGCTTCGCGCTGAACACGCACCTTGTCCCGGCACCGGCCCGGCGGCATCGGCTCTCCGCGTCACATGAGGTGCTCGCCGCGCTGTTCGACGCCCTTCCGGCGGTCCTCCACGCGAGGCGTCCGGCGGGCGGCACGCTCTGATTCCCCGCTGACTCCCGGCCCGGACGGGCTGGTGCTCCGGGCCCCGACGGGGTCGCGGTGTGGACACACCGTGGCCCCGTCCGTGTTGACCGGGGAGGGTTCCGCGGGGCCGGGAGTGCCGGCGGCGGCGCGTCCTCAGTGCCGTTCCGCCGAGGGGGCGGTCACCGCGTCCCAGGCCGCGAGGGCGCGGTCGGCCACGCGGCGGAGCTCGTCGCCGTCCGCTCCGTCGCGGGCCTGGAGGGACATGCCCTGGAGGACGGCGGTGTAGAAGGCGGCGACGGCGGCGGTATCCGCCCCCGGGGGGAGCTCCCCGTCGTCGACGGCCCGGTCGAGACGGGCGGTCAGATCGCTGACGCCGGATCTGCGCCACTCGGCCACATACGCGCGGGCGGGCGCGGTGGACTCGGAGCCGTTGATCGCGGACAGCACGATCATGCAGCCGGTGGGCTTGTCCGAGCCGGTGTAGGCGCGGGCGTTGTGGTGGAGCAGGGCGGCGACCGCCTCGTACGCCGTGGGCTCGTCGGCGAGGGCGCCGTGCGCGGAGCGGCCCTCGGTCGCGTCGTAGAACGCGACCGCCTCACGGAACAGCTGCTCCTTGGAGCCGAAGGCGGCGTACAGGCTCGGGGAGCTGATCCGCATGGCGGCGGTCAGATCGGTCATGGACGTGCTCTCGTAGCCGAACTCCCAGAACGTCATCATGGCCCGCTCCAGAGCGGTGGTGCGGTCGAAGCCGCGAGGGCGTCCGCGTGCGGCCATGGCTGCCTCCTCGAATTCTGTGCCGTCCGGCAAATATATCCGTTGACCCGGCCGGGCGGGTGTGCCACGCTTTCTGTGTCGATCGGCACGGAAATATTCGGCTGCGAGATCACGGAGAGACGATGAGTGGGGCGTTGGCGGGGAAGGTCGCGTTCGTCACGGGCGGCAGCAGGGGGATCGGAGCCGAGATCGTGCGGCGGCTGGCGCGGGAGGGGGCCGATGTCGCGTTCACCTATGTGAGCGCGTCGAGTCGGGAGAAGGCGCGGACGGTGGTGCAGGAGGTCGAGGCGTTCGGTCGGCGGGGGCTGATGATCGAGGCCGACTCCGCCTCGTCCGAAGCGGTCCGCCAGGCGGTCGGGGAAGCCGCCGCGTGGCTTGGCCGCCTGGACATCCTGGTCAACAACGCGGGGGTGTTCCCGTATGGCCCTTTCGAGCGGGTGACGGCCGAGGAGTTGGAGCGGACGCTGGCCATCCACGCGGGTGCCGCCTTCGTCGCCGCTCAGGAGGCGTCCTCGCATCTGCCCGAGGGAGGGCGGATCATCAGCATCGGCACCGGTCTCGTGGACCGAGCCACCTTCCCCGGTATAGCGCTGTACACGATGAGCAAGGCGGCGCTCGGCGGGCTCACGCGGGCGCTCGCCCGGGAGCTGGGGCCGCGGGGGATCACCGTCAATCTGGTGCACCCGGGGTCTATCGACACGGATATGAATCCGGCGGACGGCGAAGGCGCCGCGTCTCAGGTGCTGCGGACGGCCCTGGGGAGATACCTCGACCCGGGCGATGTGGCGGAGACGGTCGCGCACCTCGCGGGGCCCGGCGGCCGGAGCATCACCGGGACGGCGATCACGGTCGACGCGGGGACGAACGCCTGAGCGGAGCCGGAGCGGGGGAGGGGGTACATCCCGGTGGGATGGCCGGGGCTTGTCCGTCGCGGCGCGGGGACCAGATCGCTCAGGGGCGCCGAGGGGGCGAGGGAGGAGGTGGCCATGGGGTGAGCAGACAGCGCCCGACCAGCCCCAGGCCGGCGTCCAGCCGGTCGATGGACTCGTCCGCCAGAGTCGGCAGCCGCCGTACCTCCCAGAGCAGACAGGCCTGTGACCAGGCCGCGTCCCGGGCGCGGTCGAGGTTCCAGGAGCCGAGGAGGTGGGTCAGCGGATCGGCGATCTCCAGCAGTTCGGGGGGCGGCACCAGATCCTCGCGGACGCGTTCGTCCATCAGGGTGAGCAGATCCCCGACCCGGTCGAACTCCTTCGCCAGGTCGGCGGGCTCGCGGCGCAGCCTGCGGCAGGTGTCCACGACGGCGAGGGCGAGGTCATGACCGACGAGGGCGTTCAGTCCCGCGAGGGCGAACTGCGCGGGACGTACGCCGGGGTGGCGGCGGTGCTGCGTCAGCGGGCGCCAGCAGGCGGGCGGCCGGCCCCCGGCCTCCGCCGCCTCCATGGCGGTGAGATAGCGCTGGGCCAGCAGGGTGTGCAGGGTGATGGCCATGCCGCTGGGGAGTTCGCCCTGGTCGATCCGGCGGCAGAAGTCCTCCGTCGCGCTGAGATAGACCCGGTTGAAGACGGCCGCGCCATCGGTTGTGGGCCAGCGGCGGTGCAGTTCGCGCAGATGGCCCAGGGCGGTGCCGAGGGGAGTGGGAGGGGGGACGGTGAGCTGTTCGTTCTGAGACATGGGGGGAGGGTCCCAGGCTGATGTCCCTCGGAGGGCGCACCGCCGTGCGCTTCCCCGAAACGGGGGATGGTGCGGTGGCGCCCATGGCCCATGGGTGACGGGGGGATTCCGCGGTCTTGCCGCGTCGCCCGCCGGGTGCGCGTCCGGGGGTGGGCCGTGTGGGGCTTGCCCACCCCCGGATGTCGGGAGGATCTCGTACGCGGTCGTCCGGCCGCACGCGGTCCTACGGTGCGCGGGGCTCAGGCGCGCTGGGCCGGCCCGCCGTCGGTGCCCGGGTTCCCGGTGGAGTCCGGGTCCCGGGTGACGCCGGAGTCCGGTGCGGCGTCGGAGTCGTAGCTGGAGGTTCCGGCATCCAGAAGGGGTTTCTGCTCCTTCATATGGGCCGGGGCGAAGGCGCGCAGCACGTGGTAGCCGGTGATGACGACGATGGTGCCGAGCGCGATCCCGCCGATCTCGAAGGAGTCGGTGATCTTCAGGCTCACTCCGCCGACGCCGATGATGATGCCCGCGGCGGCGGGGACGAGGTTGAGGGGGTTGCTGAGGTCCACCTTGGCGTTGATCCAGATCTGGGCGCCCAGCAGGCCGATCATGCCGTAGAGGATCACGGTGATCCCGCCGAGTACACCGCCCGGGATCGCGGCGACGACGGCACCGAACTTCGGGCAGAGGCCGAAGAGGAGGGCGAATCCGGCGGCGGCCCAGTAGGCGGCGGTGGAGTAGACGCGGGTGGCCGCCATGACGCCGATGTTCTCGGAGTAGGTGGTGTTCGGCGGGCCGCCCACGGCGGTGGAGAGCATCGACGCGGCGCCATCGGCGGCGATGGCCGTGCCGAGCTTGTCGTCCAGGGGCTCGCGGGTCATCTCGCCGACCGCCTTCACATGCCCCGCGTTCTCGGCGATGAGAGCGATCACGACAGGGAGGGCGACCAGGATGGCCGACCACTCGAAGCTCGGGGCGTGGAAGGAGGGCAGTCCGATCCAGTCCGCCTTGGCCACGCCGGACAGGTCCAGCCGCCAGTGGTCGACGGCCTCGCCGCCGCCCAGGGGGGAGTGGATCTTTCCGAAGATCCGGTCCAGCGCCCAGGAGAGGAGATAGCCGAAGACCAGACCGAGGAAGATCGCGATCCGGGAGAAGAAGCCCCGCAGACACACCACGGCGAGCCCGGTGAAGAGCATCACCAGCAGGGCGGTCCACTGGTCCTGCGGCCAGTAGGTGCTGGCGGTGACCGGAGCGAGGTTGAAGCCGATCAGCATGACCACGGCGCCCGTGACGATGGGCGGCATGGCGGCGTGGATGACACGGGCGCCGAAGCGCTGCACCACCAGACCGGCGAGGAAGAGGGCGACGCCGACGACGAAGACCGCTCCGGTGACGGTGGCGCTGTCACCGCCGCTGGCGCGGATGGTGGCCGCGACACCGACGAAGGAGAGGGAGCAGCCGAGATAGCTGGGGACCCGGCCGCGCGTGGCGAGCAGGAAGATCACCGTCGCGACGCCGGACATCATGATCGCGAGGTTGGGGTCCAGGCCCATCAGGACCGGGGCGACGAATGAGGCACCGAACATAGCCACGACATGCTGGGCGCCGAGCCCCACTGTCCGGGGCCAGGAGAGCCGTTCGTCGGGGCGTACGACGGCGCCTGGAGCGGGGGTCCGCCCGTCGCCGTGCAGGGTCCAGCGCACGCCGAGCTTCATGGGCGCTCCTCTGTTCCGGGGTCATCGATGATCGGCGCAATGGTAGTGCGATTTTCGGCCAGGAGTCCTATGCGTGAATGTGCGGGACTCGTTGTCACCGCGTACGGGCGGTCATACGCTCAGATGACCGGATGGATGAACGCTGTTCATATACGTGATGTGAGGTTGTGATGGCCATAAGCGTCTTACGGTGTCGGCGAGTTGTGGCCGCCATCGTGGCCTGCGTCGCCGTCCTGCTGTCGTCGGGGCCCGCTGGCGCCGTCGCGGCGGCGGCTCCCGGGGTGCTCGACGCCCGCGCCGGACGGGTCGGCGCCGACGGGGTCGCGGCGCCGGGGACACCCGTGATCGACGGAGAGCGGCTCCAGCGGGCCAAGGAGCGGTTCCGGCGGGGCGACCCGGCCCTGCGCCGGGCGGTGAGGGACCTCGTGGTCCAGGCGGACCGCTGGCTGGGGCAGGGCCCGTGGACCGTGGTGGACAAGCCGAGGCCCGCGCCCAGCGGTGACCCGCACGACTATCTGAGCCAGGCGCCCTACTGGTGGCCGACCCAGCCCCGAACGCCGGAGAACCCCTGGGGCTGTCCCTATGTACAGCGGGACGGCGAACGCAACCCGGAGGTCGACACCGGTACCGACCGGCCCGGCATCGGCAAGGTCGTGGGCGCCTCCACCACGCTCAGCCTGGCCTGGTACTACACCGGTGACCCGCGGTACGCCAGGCACGCGGCGACGGTGCTGCGGACCTGGTTCGTGGATCCGGCCACCCGGATGAACCCGCATCTCAACCACGGCCAGTTCATCCCGTGCCGGTTCGACGGACGGGCCATCGGGATCATCGACTTCTCCCAGATGTACACCAGCGTCCTCGACGCCGTCGCGATCCTCGACACGGGCGCGCCCGGCTGGGGCGGGAGCGACCGGGCCGGGACGCGGGCCTGGAATGCCGCGTTCCTGGGATGGCTGCGCAACAGTGCCTTCGGTCAGGAGGAGGCCGCCGCCAGGAACAACCACGGCACGTTCCACGACATGCAGGTCGCCGCGCTGGCGGTCGCCACCGGCGACCGGGCGCTGGCCCGTCAGGTGGTTCTGGACGCCAGGGCCAAGCGCGTCGATCCGCAGATAGCCGCCGACGGCGCACAGCCCCAGGAACTGCGCCGGACGAGGAGCTGGCACTACTCCACGTTCTCGCTGGTGGCCTTTGCCCGACTCGCCGCCATCGGTCAGCGGGTCGGGGTGGACCTGTGGAGTTATCGGGGGCCGGCGGGACAGGGGCTGCGCGCGGCCGTCCGGTATCTGCTGCCCGCGGCGACCGGAGCCGCCGCGTGGACCCATCCGGAGCTGCGGTTCCTGCGCTACGCGGCCACCGATGTCGTCCATGCCGCGGCCGACGGCGGCGATCTCCTGGCCAAGGCGGCGGTTCACCGGCTGGAGTCGCCGCCCGGGGGCGACCTCTGGGCGCTGCGTCCCGCCGCCGAGCAGTTGGACTCGATCGCGGCCGGGGGGTGAGGATCTCTCCGTTCCCCGGTGCCTCGGGGTGGTCTCAGACGCGCGGTGCGGGGGCGGCCGGGTCCGGGGTCTTCGCGACGACCGCCTCGCCACGCGCCGAGCGCAGTACCCCCGCGCCCAGCACCAGTCCGAAGGCGAGCAGGGTGACCAGGCCGAAGGAGAACACCAGGCTGGTCGCGTCCGCCACCGCCCCTATCGCCGAGGGCGCGATCAGGCCGGAGGTGTAGGTGATCGTCGCGACACCCGCGATGGCCTGGGCCGGTCGCGGTCCGCTGCGCGCCGCGGCGGCGAACGCCAGCGGTACGACCACGGCCACCCCGAGTCCGATCAGGCCGAAGCCCGCCAGCGCCGCCATGGGGTGGGGGGCGAGGACCACCAGGAAGCCTCCGGCGGTGGCCAGGGCGCCGCCGCAGCGGACGGTGCGCACCGGGCCGAAGCGATCGACGATCCGGTCGCCCGCCAGGCGCGCCACCGCCATGGTGAGCGCGAAGGCGGTGGTGGAGGCCGCTGCCAGTCCGGCCGAGGTGCCCAGTTCGTCGCGGAGGTAGACGGCCGACCAGTCCAGGCTCGCTCCCTCGGCGAACACCGCGCAGAAGCCGACCGCGCCGATGATGACGGCGGACTTCGGCGGCAGCGCGAAGCGCGGCGGCGGTTCCTCGCCGGGCGCGCTGCGCAGATCGAGGACGCGCTGGCAGACGAGGAGTCCGAGGACGGTGAGGACGACGGCGGCGAGGGCGTGGTGCAGCCGGGCGTCACTGCCGATATGGGCGGCGAAGGTACCGCCCGCCGAACCGATGAGCGCTCCTACGCTCCACATGCCGTGGAGGCTGGACATGATCGAGCGGCCGAGCCGGTTCTCGGTCTCGACGCCGAGGGCGTTCATCGCGACGTCGGACATGCCCGCGGTGGCTCCGTAGACGAAGAGGGCGCCGCAGAGCGTCAGCAGATTGGGGGCGAGGGAGGGCAGCAGCAGCGCGAGGGTCCACAGGGAGAGCAGTCCGCGCAGGGCGGCGCGGGCGCCGAAGCGGTGCATGATCGCCCCCGCCAGAGGCATCGCCAGCGACGCGCCGAGGGCGGGGAAGGCGAGGGCGAGCCCGAGCTGTCCGGCGCTGACGTCCGCGTGGTCCTGGATCCAGGGGATGCGCGTGGCGAAGCTGCCGGTCACCGCGCCATGGACGAGGAAGGTCGCCGCCACCGCGCGTCGCGCTTGGATCAGCCGCCGTGGGCTGAGTCCGTCCGAGTGTTCCACCATGCCTGTGCCCCTCCGTAGAAATGGTCCGCGTAAACTATCAGGAAGCCTGCCTGATAGTTAGTGATTAACGGCCGGGGTCCCGATCTGGAAGGATTCCGGCATGCCCGCATCCCCGAGCACCGCCAGGGCCATCAACGATCGGCTCGCCCTCCAACTGTTGCAGAGTCAGGGTCCTTTGACGGCGACCCAGTTGAAGGCGATGACCGGTCTGTCCCGGCCCACCGTCGCCGACCTGCTGGACCGTCTCCAGGAGCGCGGGCTGATCCAGGTCGTCGGCGAGTCCGGGGCGCAGCGGCGCGGACCCAACGCGCGGGTGTACGGAATCGTGGCCGACCGGGCCCATCTCGCCGCCCTGGACGTCCGCACCCAGGGCGTCACCCTTGTCGTCGCCGACCTGCTCGGCACCACTCTCGCCGAGGCGTCGCTCCCGATCAGCCGGGACACCGGCACGGAACCCGCCGTCGAACAGGCCGCCGCGCTGCTGGAGCGGACGGTGTACGAGGCGGGGGCGACCCGGCTGCATACGGTCGCTGTCGGGGTGCCGGGCCTGGTGGACCCCGCGACCGGGGAGCTCAGGGCCGCCTCGGGACTTCCCGCCTGGCACGGTCGGCTCGCCGCGGAGCTCCAGCGGCGGCTGCCCGCCCGGGTCGTCCTGGAGAACGAGACCAATCTCGCCGCACTCGCGGAATCCCGGACCGGGGCGGCCGAGGGGCGCGAGACCTTCGCCTTCCTCTGGCTGGGCTACGGGGTCGGTGCCGCGCTCTTCCTCGACGGCAGGCTCCGCAGGGGCGCCTCCGGTGGCGCGGGGGAGATCTCGTTCCTTCCGGTACCGGACACCGGGGGGCTGCCGTCCGCCAGCCGGTGTGACGGTGGCTTCCACTCGCTCGCGGGGTCGACGGCGATCCAGGGGCTGGCCGAGGAGTTCGGCGTCTCGGTCAAGGACACCTCGCCCCATCACACCGCCGGCTCGGCCCTTGTCGCCCATGCCCTCACGACAGGTGCGGAGGGGTTCCTGGACGCGCTCGCCCAGCGGCTCGCGCTGGGCGCCGCCGCGGTGGTGTCCGTGCTCGACCCCGGCTGTGTGATCCTCGGCGGCGAGGTCGGTCTCGCGGGCGGCCCCGAGCTCGCCCGCAGGGTGGAGCGCGTGCTCGCCGACCTCAACCCGCTGCCCACCCAGGTGCGGGCGGGCTGCCTGGGTGGTACGGCGGTGCTGCGGGGCGCCCTGCTGACGGCCCAGGACCGGGCGCAGGACGACCTCTTCGGGCCGGCGGACGCGGACTAGTGCTGTGGCCGGAAGGGTTTGCCGTGGGCCCGCGGCGTCCGGTGTATGGGGTCTCCCCAGGCCCGCGGCGTCCGGTGTATGGGGTCTCCCCAGGCCCGCGGCGTCCGGTGTATGGGGTCTCCCCAGGCCCGCGTGGGCCGAGGGTTGGGGTCTCCCCAGGCCCGCGTGGGCCGAGGGGACGCATCGCAAGGCGGAGGTCCACGGCTCGTACTGGACGTACTTGCGTGGTCCGACAACGCAGGGGGTACCCCCGGGCCGAAGGCCCAGGGGGAGAGGTGCCGTGCCGGGCGTCGCGGGCCGGTGAACCTTTCCGGTCACAGCACTAGCGTCGTCCGCGGTGGGGCGAGCGGTGGACGGGCCGGGCGGTCGGGCGCGGACGCCGGGTCAGCGCGGAGGCGAGCGGCGCTCCAGGTAGATACCGGTGAAGACGGCCACCTTGGCGCGCAGGACCCAGGGGTCGAAGGGCTTGCCGATGTAGTCCACGGCGCCGGCGGCGTAACCACGGGCGGAGTGCTCGGGGCAGGCGCCCATGGCGGTCAGGAAGATGATCGGCACATCGCGGTCGCGGGGACGGCGCTTGATATGGGCGGCCGTCTCGTAGCCGTCCATGTCCGGCATCTGAACATCCATGATGATCACCGCGAAGTCGTCGTGGTCGAGGAGGGCCTTGAGGGCCTCCCGGCCGGACGAGACGGCGACCAGCTCCTGGTCGAGGGTGGACAGGACCGCCGTCATCGCGAACAGATTGTCCGCCTGGTCATCCACGACGAGCACCTTCGGCAGCCCCTGGGGCGCCGGAGCGCTTGGTGGGACGGTCGGCAGGGCGGCGGACCGCTGGGCCAGCTCGATGGCCTCCAGCTGCCGTTCGAGCAGACCGCAGCGGGCCTCCGCGAGATCACGCTGGTGTTCCGCCGCGACCAGCTCCTCGGTGAGCCGCCCCACCTCGTTCCGGAGGGTGTCGCGTTCCCGCAGCAGCTCCGAGACGTCTGGGGAGGCGGCGGCGAGACGGTCGGCCCGCTCCCGTTCGGCGCTCCACTCGGCTTCGAGCTGGCTGATCCGTACCTCCAGATCGGCGATGCGGTGCTGGCGGTCGAGCAGAGCCTCGCCCAGGACGTCGCCGCGCACCGAGGAGCGGCGGGAGACCCGGTCGGCGTCGGCCAACTGCTGTTCCAGTACCTCCACGGCGCGTCTGGGGGAGGCGCTGGTGGCGACGGCCGCCTGGTGCAGCCCCCGCAGGAGCTCGATGGCCTCCGGAGTGGCGGCGGTGCCACGGCGCTCCGCGAGGTCGGTGAAGAGGTCCGTCACCACGTCCCATGGGGGTACGCGGGTGCCGTTGAGATAGCGCGAGAACGTTCCCGCGTCCCGCACCCGCCGTGCCGCGTAGCGGCGGACGGACACCTCAAGACCGCTGAAGAGTTCGCGCAGCGCCTGGGCGAGCGCCCGGGACTCCTGGTTGAGGTCCTGGGCGAGCGGCCGCAGTTCAGGCATGTCCGTCGCCGCCCTCCGCGTCACCGGTCCGTGATGCGCGACACCCCGGTTCCGGCCGCTCGACCGCCACCAGTCCGTTGAAGAGCGGTACCGCCGCTCCCGCCGCGGCGAGCGCGCAGAGCGCACTGCGGGCCGCCCCCTCACCCGCGAGTCCGGCGAGCACCCCGGCCCCCAGTCCCGCCAGGACGGTGAGGAGTAAGACGAGCGTGGCCCTCAACGACAGCAGCGGACGGTCCATGGCTCCCCTTTCGCCGCCCGGTGGCGACCGGGCGCGACACACGCTTCCTGACGGTTGCCGGAAGGTGTGCCACAGCATGGAGCGTGGTGTGGGTGTTGCACGCGCGATACGCGAGACTGGCAACGGTGGTGTCGCGGCTGAGGACCGTCCTCTCGCGATGCGCCCGCCGTCGCCCCAGGCCAGCGCGGTACGAAGGGGTACACCGGCCGCGGAGCGTCAGATGCGGCAGCGGCGTTGCCAGGCAACACCGGGCACCCGGCATGTGGTGCCGGGCGCGGGCGCCTGGATCATCGGCCCCGACGCCCGGCGGCGACGCTTGGGTATGAGACCGGGTGAAGCACGAGGTCACGTCGTGGTGGTCGTGCCGTGGTGAATCGTGAGACCCGGCCGCTGGGAGCTGCCGGGCGGAGGGTCCCGGGGGAGTCGCCGGGGAGACCCGCCGTCCCCGGTGAAGGGTGCCGGGGGGTGTGCGCGGCGACCGGACCGGGCGGGCACATGTCCCCCGGCCCGGTAGGGGGCGGTGCGCGCGGAGGGTGGGTCACGCGCCCCGCGCATGACCCACCCTCGTCGTGCTCCCCGGCGCCCGGCCGCTCCGGGGCGCCGCCCCGTACGCCCCGCCGGAGTGGGGCGGCGGCCGCCGGTGACCAGGCCTCCGGTGACCCGGTGATCAGCCCCCCGGTGGTCCCCGGTGACCACGCCGCCTGGGCCGCGCCGCCTCCGTCGCGCCTCGCGTTCAGGGCCGCGCCCCGTCGCGCCCGGTCTCCCCGTAGAGCGCCGCCTTGTGTTCCCGCGCCCCGGGACAGGGTCTAGGAGAACGCCAGCTCCGCGACCCGGCTCGCCTCCCGCACCCAGGGCGCGGTGAGGGTGCCCTGCTTCACGGAAGCGACGCCGCCCCCTTGGACGACGCCGACGCGGTTGCCCGAGAGGGCGATCTGGACGACACCGTCACCCTGTTTCACCCAGGGCGCGGTGAGGGCGCCGTCCTTCACATGGGCGGCGCCGCTGGACTGGAGGATGCCGATACGGTCGCGGGAGAGTTCGAGCTGGACCACCTGGCCGCCCACCCGGACCCAGGTCGCGCTCAGCGCTCCTTCCTTGACCCAGGCGGCACCGTTGCCCTGGAAGGCCCCGACGCGGTCGCCCGCGAGGTCTATGTCCACGACGTTGTCGGCCTGCTTGACCCAGGAGGCGGTGAGGGTGCCCTGCTTGGCCCAGGCGGCGCCGTGGCTCTGCACGATCCCGACCCGGTTGCCGGAGAGCTCCAGCTCCGTGACGTTCTGGGCCTGTGGCACCCAGGAGGCGGTGAGGGTGCCGTCCTTCACATACGCGTTGCCGTTGGCCTGCACCACGCCGATCCGGTTTCCGGCGAGCGCGATCTGCCGCACCTGGGTGGACTGGCGGACCCAGGCGGCGCCCAGGCCCCCGTCCTTGACCCATGCCACGCCGTCGTCGGTGAGGACGCCGATACGGTCGCCCGCGAGCGTGATCTGCTTGACGTGGGCACTCTGGCGGACCCAGGCCGCGTCGAGGGCGCCCTGCTTGGCGTAGGCGATGCCGTCGCCGAGGCGGACGCCGATACGGTTGCCGCCGTCACCTGAGACGGTCTTCGGCGCGGCGGTGGCCGGTCCGGCGACCGCGAGTCCCAGAGCCGTCACCGCCGCGGCGGCGGACAGCAGCTTCCCGTTGATGCTCATGAATCGAACCTCCGGGTGAGGAGACCAGGACTGGTCGGCTGCCCCGGGACGGGGGAGCCTTGGCCGAGAGTCGAACAGCCGGAGACGTCCCCTGTCGCGGTCACCCGATCGAGTGAGTACGCGGGTTGACGTTGTCCTGGGCAAGGGCGCGCTGAGGTGGCGGGCCATCGCTCATCCATCAGAATCACTCGATCGGGTAATGCTCCAGGATTTCTGGAGGTGTTGCCCTGTGGCTCGCCACCGGCGTGCGCGCCCTCTTGTTCCCGCGTGCGGAATTCGGTCCGGGCGCCCGTGCGCGCCCTGTCGCGCCCCGTGAAGGCCCCTGATGCCCGGCCTGTCGCGCCAGCGGGCCCGGATGGCGGACTCGCGACCCGGAGCGACCCGGAGCGACCCGGACTGCCCCGCCCGGCTGCTCCCGTCGGCCGCCGGTGGTCGCCACTCCGCGACGCTCCCCGCCCGTGCCCGCTCCACCAGCGCTTTCGGCGTGGCCGCCGGCCTGCCTCCGCTCGCGTGCGCGCTATTCGGGTACGGAGGGAAGCCCGACGACGGCAAGGGCCGGGACTCCGCCGCCGGGCGACCAACCACCCCGCGCGCGAGCGGAGTTCGCAGAGCCTAAAAGGACTAGACCACTCGGGTCAATAGGGCGGAATCAAGCCGGTGACAAGGCAAGTTCCGGCCAGTTGTGAGTCAGGCCACACCGATCACTCGTTCGGCCGACAGTCGCCCATGGCACACTGGCCCTGTATCAGCAGCAGCGCACTCCGGGGTCGGTGTAATTCCGAACCGGCGGTTATAGTCCGCGACCCGTCCGCAGCCAGCGGCCGGTTGACCAGGTGAAATTCCTGGACCGACGGTGAAAGTCCGGATGGGAGGCAGTGCGCGGCGGGTGGACCGTTTCCGGTGCGCCGGCCGTCGGGCGGCTGATCGTCCCCTCCAGGGGGCGGTCCGTCGGCTCATCGGCCCGGTGTGAGCACCGGGCGTTTTCCGTCGGCGGGCATGTTCCGCCGTATCCCGCTCTCCGCCGTCATCGGCGCCCCGGAGTCCGTGCCCCAGCAGGCAGGAGGACCCGGTGGCCACAGCGGCCGACATCAGCGCCATGCGGCGCGCCGTCGCACTCGCGGCCCGAGGACTCGGCGGCACCAGCCCCAATCCGGTCGTCGGCTGTGTCATCACCGACGACTCCGGCCAGACCCTCGGCGAGGGCTACCACCAGCGCGCGGGCGGTCCGCACGCCGAGGTCCACGCCCTGCGCGCGGCGGGGGAGCGGGCCCGGGGCGCCACCGCCTACGTCACCCTCGAACCCTGTGACCACACCGGCCGCACCGGCCCCTGCTCCCTGGCGCTCCTCGACGCCGGGATCGCCCGGGTCGTCTACGCCGTGCCCGACCCGAACGGCCCGGCGGGCGGAGGCGGCGCCACCCTGCGCGCCGCCGGGGTCCGGGTCGACGCCGGGCTTCTCGCCGACGAGGCCACCGCCGTCAACGCGGCCTGGCTCACCTCCGTACGCCTCGGCCGTCCCCATGTGCTGTGGAAGTACGCCGCCACCCTCGACGGCCGGATCGCGGCCGAGGACGGCACGAGCCGCTGGATCACCTCGCCGCAGGCGCGCGCGGACGTGCACCGGCTGCGTGCCGAGGCCGACGCCGTGATCGTCGGCGCGGGGACGCAGCGCGCCGACGACCCCCACCTCGCGGTGCGCGGGATCGAGGGCGCCACCCAGCCGCTGCGCGTGGTCCTCGACACCGAGGGCACGGCCGTACGGGAGGGGGCCCGGGTCCTGGACTCCGCCGCCCCCACCCTGATCGCCGTCGCCGACGACCTCCCCGACTACCGCCCGCCCGGTGGCGCCGAGGTGCTGCGGCTGCCCCGCGCGGGCGCGGTCGACAGCCCCGACCAGACGGCCGCTCCCGGCACGCCCGATCGAGCCGACCGCACCACCAGCACCACCAGTCCCGGCGCCCCCGGCCGAGTCGGCCACACCGCCACCACCGCCGCCACCGCCGCCACCACCGCGCCCGGCCCGCGCGCGGGTCTGTCCGTGCCCGCGCTGCTGGCGGCGCTGTACGCCCGGGACATCCGTTCCGTACTGCTGGAAGGCGGACCCACCCTCGCCGGGGCGTTCGTCGCGGCGGGCGCCGTCGACAAGGTGGTCGGCTATCTGGCGCCCGCGGTCCTCGGTGCCGGGCCCGCCGCCCTCGCCGGGTCCGGAATCTCCACCATCGCGGACGCGTTGCGGCTCGATATGACCGAGGCCGTACGCGTCGGACCCGATCTGCGGATCACCGCCGTCCCCGTGACCGTCCCGAAGGAGCGCTGAAGTGTTCACCGGAATCGTGGAAGAACTGGGTGAGATCGCCGCCGTCGAGCGACGGGGTGACTCCGCGCGCTTCACCGTGCGCGGCCCGGTCGTGACCGAGGGGGCCCGCCACGGTGACTCCATCGCCGTCAACGGCGTCTGTCTCACGGTCGTGGAACCGGGGGACGGCGAGTTCACCGCCGATGTGATGGCGGAGACGCTCAAGCGCTCCAGCCTCGGCGCCCTGGACACCGGGTCCCGGGTCAACCTGGAGCGGCCCACCGCCGTCGGCGCCCGCCTCGGCGGCCATATCGTCCAGGGCCATGTCGACGGCACCGGGACCGTCGTCGAGCGGATCCGCTCCGAGCACTGGGAGATCGTACGGATCTCCCTCCCCGCCGACCTCGCCCGCTATGTGGTCGAGAAGGGCTCGATCACGGTCGACGGCGTCAGCCTCACCGTGGTCGACGCGGGGGAGGAGGACTTCACCGTCAGCCTGATCCCCACCACCCTCGCCCTGACCACCCTCGGGGTGAAGGGCCCCGGTGACCCCGTCAACCTGGAGGTCGACGTGATCGCCAAGTATGTCGAGCGGCTGCTCGGCCAGCGCGCCCCGGGAGAGCCACGATGACCCTGGACTGGCTGAACTCCGAGGCGTTCACCGCCTTCGGCCAGCACATCAAGTGGACCGACATGGTCGGCAACGTCATCGGTCTGATCGCGCTCGCCCTCGGCTGGCGCCGCTCCATCTGGACCTGGCCCGCCCAGCTGCTCTCCGGCCTGGTCCTGGTCGCGGCCTACGCCTCGGCCGGACTGAGCGGTGGTGTCGGCAAGCAACTGCTGGTCATCGCGGTCGCCGCCTGGGGCTGGCGCCAGTGGACGCTGGGCAGACGCCAGGCCAGGGACGGTTCGATCGCCGTCCGTTTCGCGACCTGGCGGGAGCGCGGGCTGCTCGCGGGCGGGGCCGCCCTCGGCACCCTCGCGGTGGTCGGACTGTTCACGCTCTATCCGGAGCTGTCGTGGAGCCCCTGGGCGGACGCGTACATCTTCGTCGGCACCATCGTCGCGATGGTCGCGCAGGCCCGGGGGCTGGTCGAGTTCTGGTTCGCCTGGCTCCTGGTCGACATCGTCGGTGTGCCGCTGGCCTTCAGCGGTGGCCTCGCCTTCTCCGGCCTGGTCTACGTGATCTACTTCGCGCTCGTTCTGTGGGGGCTGCGCGACTGGTGGCAGCGCTCCCGCGGCCCCGCTCTGAAAGGAGTCCCGGCATGACCGAAAGGAGTCCCGGCATGACCCTCCAGCCCGTGCCCGACCTCGTGGACGCTCCCGGGTCCCGCCCCGCGAACGCCGCGGCCTCCGCCGTCACCGACGCCCCCGGTGCCGGTCTGGCGGCGGACGGTTCCGTTCCGTCCCTGCCCTGGTACGGACAGGACCCGCCCGAGGCGTCGGCCCCGGCCCCGGGACTCGACCCCGTCGAGCGCGCCATCCGCGACATCGCGGCCGGACGGCCCGTCGTGGTCGTCGACGACGAGAACCGGGAGAACGAGGGCGACCTCGTGATCGCCGCCGAGAAGGTCACCCCCGAGGTCATCGCCTTCATGATGAGCGAGTGCCGGGGACTGATCTGCGCGCCCATGGAGGGCGAGGAACTGGACCGGCTCCGGCTCCCGCAGATGGTCGAGCGGAACACCGAGTCGATGCGGACCGCGTTCACCGTCTCCGTGGACGCCGGTCCGGAGCACGGGGTGACCACCGGGATCTCCGCCGCCGACCGGGCCACCACCCTGAGGCTGCTGGCCGGCGGGACCGCGGGGCCCGACGACTTCGTACGGCCCGGTCATATCTTCCCGCTCCGCGCCCGGCCCGGCGGGGTGCTGGCGCGCCCCGGCCACACCGAGGCCGCGGTCGACCTCGCCCGGCTGGCCGGGCTGCGCCCGGCGGGTGTCATCGTGGAGATCGCGGGCGCGGACGGGGTCATGCTGCGGCTGCCCCAGCTGATCCCCTTCGCCCGGGCGCACGGGCTCGCGATCATCTCGATCGAGGATCTGATCGCCTACCGCCGCGCCGCCGCCGGTCCGGTCGTCCGCCGGGAGGCCGAGGTCGACCTGCCGACCGCCCACGGCCGCTTCACCGCCTACGGCTACCGCGCCACCGCCGACGGCGTCGAGCATGTCGCCCTCGTCCACGGTTCGGTCGGCGACGGCGAGGACCTTCTGGTCCGGCTCCACTCCGAGTGCCTGACCGGCGATGTCCTGCACTCCCTGCGCTGCGACTGCGGCCCCCAGCTCCAGGCGTCGCTGGAGCGCGTCGCCCGCGAGGGCCGGGGCGTCGTGGTCTATCTCCGCGGTCACGAGGGCCGTGGCATCGGGCTGATGTCCAAGCTCCGCGCGTACGAACTCCAGGAGCGCGGTCACGACACCCTCGACGCCAACCTCGAACTCGGGCTGCCCGCGGACGCCCGCGACTACGAGGCGGGCGCGCGGATCCTCGCCGACCTCGGTGTCCGCAGCGTCCGGCTGATGACCAACAACCCCGACAAGGTCACGGCGCTGGTACGACACGGGATGACCGTCTCCGGACGGGAGCCGGTGCCGGTGCAGGCCGGGGAGCACAACCTGCGCTATCTGCGGACCAAGCGCGACCGGATGGGGCATGACCTGCCCGGACTCGACGGCGTCGCCAGCGGGGCGTGCCGCGAGGCACCGTGACGCGGCTCCGCCGCACCCTCACGTCAGCACCCCTCTCATCACCCTCCTCATCACCGTTATCACCCTTTTCATCACCCTTTTGACCCCCGACAGAGCCGGGGACCACCGCCGGGCCTCCGGCGCGGCCCCGAGGAAAGGCAGAGCAGCGTGAGCGGCAAGGGCGCACCCGAACTGTCCGTACGCAACTGTGGAGACCTGAGGGTGGCCGTCATCGCCGCCCAGTGGCACGACAAGGTGATGGACGGGCTGGTCGAGGGCGCCCTGCGCGCCCTGCGCGAGCTCGGTATCGACGAGCCCACCCTGCTGAGGGTCCCCGGCAGCTTCGAACTGCCGGTGGTCGCCAAGGTGCTCGCGGGCCGGGGCTATGACGCGATCGTGGCGCTCGGCGTGGTCATCCGGGGCGGCACCCCGCACTTCGACTACGTCTGCCAGGGCGTCACCCAGGGGCTCACCCAGGTCGCCGTGGAGACCGGTGTCCCCATCGGCTTCGGCGTGCTGACCTGCGACACCGAGGAGCAGGCCCTGGACCGGGCCGGGATCGAGGGCTCCACCGAGGACAAGGGCCACGAGGCCGTGACGGCGGCGGTGGCGACGGCGGCGACGCTCCGCACGGTGAGCGAGCCCTGGCGCTAGCGCTTTGATGGACCGTGCCGGGCTCACGCGCCCTGGTACTCGCACCCCTGGGCCCGATGGCCCGGGGGCCCCTCACCGCAGTGGCTCCCTTCCCCGCTCCCGTACGGACCGGGGCGCCCCGCGCGCCCCGGCGCTCTGCCCCGGCTGTACGGAGCGATCCGTTCCGTTCGTATCGGCCGATTCTCCGCTCCCGTACGGAGCGATCCGCCCTTCTCGTACGGAGGCGGTTCTGCGGGCGCCCCTCGGACCCCGCCGCGCCCGCGACCCCGTACCCTAAAGACCATCATGGCGAACAAAACCTTCGAAGAGCTCTTCGCCGAGCTCCAGCTCAAGGCGCAGAACGGCGACCCCGCCACCTCCCGTACCGCCGAGCTCGTGGACAAGGGGGTCCACGCCATCGGCAAGAAGGTCGTCGA
Source organism: Streptomyces sp. NPDC057638 (assembly GCF_042800315.1). Lineage (NCBI taxonomy): Bacteria > Bacillati > Actinomycetota > Actinomycetes > Kitasatosporales > Streptomycetaceae > Streptomyces > Streptomyces sp. NPDC057638. Next base: position 17,306 of record NZ_JBHVHF010000024.1, on the reverse strand, counting down.
GGAGGCCGCCGAAGTCTGGATGGCCGCCGAGTACGAGGGCAAGGAGGCCGCCGCCGAGGAGATCTCCCAGCTGCTCTACCACGTCCAGGTGATGATGGTGGCGCGCGGGATCTCGCTTGACGACGTCTACGCCCATCTCTGAGCGTCACCCTCTCCGAGCACCACCCGAAGCACGTCCGCACGTTCCCCCACCACATCGACGTAAGGAAGCCCATCTCATGCTGCGCATCGCCGTCCCCAACAAGGGTTCACTGTCCGGACCTGCGTCGGCGATGCTCCATGAGGCCGGGTACCAGCAGCGCAAGGAGTCCAAGGAGCTGGTGCTCGTGGACCCGGTGAACGAGGTGGAGTTCTTCTACCTCCGCCCGCGCGACATCGCCATCTACGTCAGCTCCGGCCGTCTCGACATCGGCATCACCGGCCGTGACCTGCTGCTGGACTCCGGCGCGAACGCCGAGGAGATCCTCCAGCTCGGCTTCGCCCGCTCCACCTTCCGCTACGCCGCCAAGCCGGGCACGGCCACCGGTCTCGCGGACTTCGCCGGGATGACGATCGCCACCTCCTACGAGGGGATCGTCGCCAAGCACCTCGCCGACAACGGCACCGACGCCTCCGTGGTCCACCTCGACGGCGCGGTGGAGACCGCGATCGAGCTGGGGGTCGCCCAGGTCATCGCGGATGTCGTCGAGACCGGCACCTCGCTGCGGAACGCCGGTCTGGAGATCGTCGGCGAGCCGATCATGACCTCGGAGGCCGTGGTCATCCGGCGTACCGGCGCCGCGGAGGACGACCCGAAGGTGGCGCAGTTCCTCCGCCGTCTCCAGGGCGTCCTGGTCGCCCGCTCCTACGTGATGATGGACTACGACTGCCGGGTGGAGCACCTGGAGCGCGCGGTCGCGCTCACCCCCGGTCTTGAGTCCCCGACCATCTCGCCCCTCCACCACGAGGGCTGGGTCGCGGTCCGGTCGATGGTCGCCGCCAAGGAGGCGCAGCGGATCATGGACGATCTCTATGAGCTGGGCGCGCGCGCCATCCTGACCACGGCCATCCACGCGTGCAGGCTCTGACCGGATCCCGCGCCCTGACCCCGGCCATGGCTCAGGCCGGGGTCCCGGCGACGACCTCGGCCCGGCTCTCGGCCCGGCCCTCGGCCTCGACGGATCCGGCACCGGTGATGACTCCGGCTCCGGCGATGGCCCCGGCGGCGATCGTGGCCGGGCCGGCCGCACGGACCCCGGACCCCCTCAGCACCTCCGCGACACACCAGGCCCCCGCGACACACCAGGCGAGCAACGAATGAGCGACACCATGCCCACCACCATCCCCGCCCTCCCCGTGGTCTTCCGGCCGAACCGCACCCGGGCCGTACTCCTGGCCGTCGGCGCGGTGATGGTGACCGTGATCGTCGCCGTCGCCGTCATCCTGGAGCGGCTCAGCCTGGGGGAGCGGATCAGCTTCGTCTTCACCGCGCTGCTGTTCGCCGGTGCCCTCTGGGTCCTCAGCAGGCCCAAGGTGGTCGCCGACGAGGAGGGTGTCACCGTCGTCAACTTCACCCGGGTGCGCCGACTGGCGTGGGCGGAGATCCTCCGGGTGAACCTCCGTCCGGGTGATCCCTGGGTCTTCCTCGATCTGAGCGACGGCACCAGCCAGCCCGTGCTCGGTATCCAGCCGGGAATCGCCCGGGAGCGCGCGATCCAGGACGCCCGCGCGCTGAAGGCGCTTGTCGAGTCGCGCGGTGCGGCACGGCCGTAGCGCGCATCCGCGCACTCCACCGCGCCGCCCTGGTGGCGCGCTGATGTCACCGGATGCGCACGGGGCGTGACTACTCTGGTGGCGGCGGCGCCCCGTGCGCCCCGTCCCGCTGTCCTGCACCGCTCGGCGGCCGCTCCCGGCGGCCGTGGCGAGACGACCCTCGTGACGCGCCCGTCGCCCGACCGGCGACCTCCGTGACACGACCGTCCTGACGCGAGTGTCGTGGATCCGTCCGCCGTCGCGGCGGTCACGGCCAGCCACGTCCGCGCGTCCGCCGCCCACGCGTCGTCCGCCGACGCGACCGCCGAGCGCGGCCCGCGGGGCTCCTGCGACCAGGGGAGTGACACCCTCCGGCCATGGACGGACCGTCCGGCAGTACCCGCGCCGCCCCCTCCGCCGGGGTGGCGGCATGATCGTTCCTCTCTCCCTCCTCGCTCTCGCCCTGCTGCTGATTCTCGCCAACGGCTTCTTCGTGGCGGCCGAGTTCGGCCTGGTCACCGTGGAACGGCCGGAGGCCGAACGGGCCGCGGCCGACGGTGACCGCCGCGCCCGCCGGGTGGTCTCGGCCCTGCGCGAGCTGTCGTTCCAGCTCTCCGGCACCCAGCTCGGCATCACCCTCACCTCCCTCGCCGTCGGCATGCTGGCGCAGCCCGCGCTCGGACGGCTGCTCGACGGGCCGCTGACGGCGACCGGGCTGCCTCGCGCGGTGGTCCCCGGTGTGGCGGTGGTGGTCGGGATGCTGTGTGCCTCCGCCGTCCAGATGGTCGTCGGGGAACTGGTCCCCAAGAACTGGGCCGTCTCCCGGCCGCTCCAGGTCGCGCGGTTCGTCGCCGGACCCCAGCAGCTCTTCGCGACCGTGTTCCGGCCCATGATCACCCTGCTGAACACGGTCGCCAACCGGCTCGTACGGCTCTTCGGGGTGGAGCCCGCCGATGAGCTGGCCTCCGCCCGTACCCCCGGTGAATTGGTGGCCCTCGCCCGGCACTCGGCGCGCCGGGGCGCGCTGACACCGGACACGGCGGACCTCTTCGTCCGGGCGCTCTCCCTCGGCGGGCTCACCGTGCGCCATGTGATGACCCCGAGGGTGGAGACGGTGGCGCTGCGCAGTGACACCACCGCCGCTGACATCGTCAACCTCACCCGTGCCACCGGCCTCTCCCGTTTCCCTGTCTACCGGGAGCGCATCGACGAGGTCATCGGCATGGTCCAGCTCAAGGACGCCCTCGCGGTCCCCGCCGCCGAGCGGGCCCGCACCCCGGTCGCCGCACTCGCCGTCGCGCCCCTGCTGGTGCCCCAGACCCTGTCGGCGCAGCGGCTGCTGGACCGGCTCCGCAGCGAACAGCCGATCGCCGTCGTCGTCGACGAGTACGGCGGTACGGCGGGGGTGGTCACCCTGGAGGACATCGTGGAGGAGCTGGTGGGCGAGGTCCGGGACGAGCACGACGGGGACGGCGCCGACCGGCCCGAGCTGTCGCCCCTCGCCGCCGACGGCGGCCCCCCGGTCTGGGAGGCGGACGGAAGCTGCCGGGTGATCACCCTGCGGCGGATGGGCGTCGAGGTGCCCGACGGGCCGTACGAGACGGTCGCGGGGCTCGTCGCCGGACTGCTCGGCCGCATCCCGGCCCCCGGCGACCGGGCCGAACTGCCCGGATGGCTGCTCTCGGTCCGCCAGGTGGACCGGCACCGCGCCGACCGGGTCCGCCTGGTACGGGTGGAACCGGGAGCGCCGCCGCCGGAACGGGCCCCGGTGCCGTCCGTCGGCGCCCCGGTGGCGGGGGCCGGGCGGTGAGCGCCTGCCAACTGGCCCTGGCCGCGCTGCTGGTGCTGGCCAACGGCTTCTTCGTGGGGGCCGAGTTCGCGCTCGTCTCCGTACGGCGCAGTCAGATCGAGCCGCTCGCCGTGACCTCGGCGCGCGCCCGGCGGGTGCTGTACGGGCTGGAGAACCTGCCCCGGATGATGGCGGCGGCCCAGTTCGGCATCACGGTCTGCTCCCTCACCCTCGGCGCCGTCGCGGAACCCGCCGTGGCCCATCTGCTGGAACCTCTCTTCCCCCTGGTGGGGGTGGACGAGGGGCTGGTCCACCCGCTGGGGTACGCCGGGGCGCTCGCGGTGGTCGTCGTCCTCCACCTCGTCATCGGGGAGATGGTGCCCAAGAACCTCGCGCTGGCCGCCCCCGAGCGGACCGCGCTCTGGCTCAGCCCGGGGCTGGTCGCGTTCGCCCGGCTCAGCCATCCGGTGACCGCGGCCTTCGGCGCCGCGGCCGACTGGGTGCTGCGGCGCTGCGGTGTCGAACCCCGGGACGAGGTGGCCACCGTCTTCACCCGGGCCCAGCTCAGCCGCCTGGTGGAGGACTCGGGCCAGGCGGGGCTGCTGGACCCGGCCGTACGGGAACGGGTGGCCGACGCCCTGGGCCTGGGCAGCCGCCGGGTGAGCGAGGTGGTGATGATCCGCGCGTCCCTGGTGACCGTGGAGCCCTCGGTGACACCCCGCCAGATCGAGGCGCTGACGGTACGGACGGGATACTCGCGCTTCCCGGTGCGCGGTGAGGGGCCGGGTCCCTATCTCGGCTATCTCCATGTCAAGGACGTCCTTGACCTGGAGGAACCCGACCGGGCGGTGCCCCAGCGGGTCTGGCGGCCGATGGTCACCCTCGGCGCCGAACTGCCGCTGGACGACGCGCTCACCGTGATGCGCCGGGCCGCGGCCCATCTGGCGCAGGTCGCCGACGGCACCGGGGAGGTGCTGGGGCTGGTGGCGCTGGAGGATGTGCTGGAGACCCTGGTCGGCGAGGTGCGCGACCCGTCCCACCGGGACCCCCCGCACCCCCGGCCGGAGGAGATCGCGCTGGCGAGCTAGGGCGTGTTTCGAAAGTAGCGGCGTCCGCCCGCAGGGCGGGGCCTGCGGCGTCCGGTGCGTGCAATCGCAAGGCGGAGGGTCGCCCTCGTACTGGACGTACTTGGGCGATTCCGACAACGCGGCGAGTGTGCGTGCCGGGCGTCGCGGGCCAGGCGGGACTTTCGAAACACGCCCTACTGTAGGAGCCCGTCTGGCCGCCCGGTTCAGCTCGCCGGTGGCTCCTGCTGCCCCTTGCCGAGGGGGCCGCGGCCGGAGAGGACCTCCCCGTACGCCTGCATCAGATCGGGCAGTCGCAGGGTGGCGAGGTCCTCCCGGGTCGGGGTGCCCGGGTAGCCGGAGAGCCGCAGATCGCGGTAGGCGCAGCTCTTCTCGTACAGCGTGCGCAGAAAGCGGCCGTTGCCGAGTTCGTCGATCCACCGCTGGTCGACGACATGGCCGCTGATGGAGCGCAGCTCCTCGACGGCCTCCTCGTCCCAGATGTCGTCGCTCTGCGCGGCGAGGGCCACCCCGATCGCGGTCAGTTCCAGCGGGCGGTACGAGGGGAAGTCGACCCGGGTGTTGAAGCGCGAGGTCAGCCCGGGGTTGGCGGCGAGGAGCCGGTCCATGCCCTCGGGATACCCGGCCAGGATGACCACGAGCTGGTCGCGGTTGTCCTCGGCGCGCTTGAGCAGTACCTGGAGGGCCTCGTCGCCGTAGGCGTCGCCCTTGGAGTAGCCGGTGTTGGAGAGGCTGTAGGCCTCGTCCACGAAGAGCACACCGCCGAGGGCGGAGTCGATCAGCTGACCGGCCTTGACGGCGGTCTGGCCGAGGAACTCGCCGACCAGGTCGGAGCGCTGTGCCTCCACCAGATGGTCGCCGCCGAGCAGCCCGAGGGCGTAGAAGACCCGGCCGAGTATGCGGGCGACGGTGGTCTTTCCGGTCCCGGAGGGGCCGGAGAAGACGAAGTGTCGTTTCGGCGGCGCCACGGGAAGGCCCTGACCGGCGCGGAGCCGCGCCATCTCCAGTTGTGCCGACAACGCCTTCACCTGCCGCTTCACCGGCTCCAGACCGACCATCGCGTCCAGTTCCGCGAGGGTCCTGGCGAGCAGCTCCGGATCGGTGGGGCCCTGGGGGAAGACCGGCGGCACCGGCTCCACGGGCAGCACCGAGCGCTGACGGATGATCTCCGGCAGCGGTACGGGAGTGACGGCGCCGGGCACCTGGGTCTGGGTGTCGTAGCCGAAACGGGTCTCGGCGGCCGGGGCGGGGTCCGCGTCGAGCCGCTCCTCGGAGGAGTCCTGGCCGAACCCGGCGAGGGAGACGGCGAGCCCGGTGGAGTCGTCGTAGCCGTCCATGCCGTCCATGCCGTCGTAGTCCGTGATGGCGGCCAGCCGCGCCGAGGTGTCCATGAACGCCGGGTCCACCCGGTGCACCGCGCGGTAGAGCGGGAGCGCCGCCGCGCTGCGGCCGTTGCCCTCATGGGCGCGGGCGAGCCAGTACCGCAGCTCCTTGCGCTGTGGCTGCTCGCTGCGGCAGCGCATCAGGGCGGCCGTCAGCAGGGGCTCGGCCTGGGCGTACATCTCCAGCCGGACCCGGGCCATGCCGCCGAACAGCCCGGCCTCGATGCCCAGCAGCGCGTCGTTGACCAGCGGTTCGGTGTGGCGGACGAGCTGCTCCCAGTCCTTGACGAGATAGGAGCGGCAGGCGTGCAGAAAGCGGACCTGGGGGTCGGCGTCGACGGGCGGCAGCGCGGCGAGTGCCCGGTCCAGCTCGGGTACATGGCGCCCGTCGAGCCAGTGGGAGGCATGGGCGAGCAGGAGGTCCCGCTGGCTCTCCAGTACGGGCTGGACCCACCAGCCCAGCCAGTACCACGAGTTGAGGGTGCGCCGATGGCGGGAGCGCTGTTCGCCGAAGCGTTCGCGGGCGCGGTGCATCCGCAGCAGCGCGGTCGTGGGGTCGACGCGCAGCGCGTGCAGTCCGAGCCAGCCGTCGGCCATCCCGGGATCGAGCCGCACCGCTGTCCGGAACTCTTCCTCGGCCTGCGGGTAGGCCCCCATGGTGTAGGCGTCCACGCCGCGCACCCAGGCGAGGTCGGCCGGGGCCGGTGCGCCCTGCGTGCCGATGTCCATCAGATCCCCCACGAAGTGCAACCGCCGTGCGGTGGACGGGATTTGACCCCACCGAAGGGCATCGTACCTGCGCAGGGAGGCTCAGCCGAAGGGCGCGAGATGATCCAGCTTCGGTGACCGAGGGTGAGGAAATCGGGGCTTCGGAGCGGCTTTCGCGGGCCCGTACGGGGTGGCCGCGGGCAGAACGAAGCCCCCGATCACGGGGGAACAACCGGGGGCTTCGCGTCTGAGGCGGCTCAACAGGCCGCACATTGAGAACGTAAGACCTTTACGCCCCAGGGGTCAAGCAGAGTTCCGGCCCTCTTCCGTCAGATTTCCGACTGCTTGGTATGTCCCTGGAGTATCGCTACTCAGAGTGATCTTCCGGTGGGGTCCGGGTGGTGCGGCGGGCCCCGGACGCACCGCGTATCCCAGGGGAATCTCTCGTATCAGCGCATGGGCGAACGGGCGGGACGGGTCGCTGGCGAAATGGCGAGTCTCCGCCACTGTCCAGCCGTCCCAGAAGGCGGACTGCTCCCGTCCGTCCCGGGTCCGGCCGCGCCGCCAGGAGTCCTCGGCCGCCCGGTCCATCCACAGCAGCCCCGCCAGATACGGCCGCAGCGCCCGTCGTCCGGCGCCGACGCCCTCCACCAGCACCACCGGGGCCGCAGGGAGGGGGTGGGGCGGTCCGAAGCCGCGCCGGACCCAGTCATAGGGGGTGTAGTGGGCCGTGCGGCTGTGTGCGAGGGGGGTGATGACCTGGGTGAGCACGCGGTCGGTCCAGGCGAACAGTTCCTCGTGGGTGGCGAGGTCGTCGAGGTGGAGTACGGGGGTGGCGGCTTCCCCCAGGGCCGCGGCGAGACGGCGGGTGAAGGTGCTCTTGCCGGAACCGGCGTGGCCGTCGACGGCGACGAGGCGCACCGGGCCGCAGGAGGGGGGCCGCGCCCGCACCCACGATGTCACCCGTTCGAGACCGTCCATCCACCCAGCCTATGCCGGTGGTCGGTTTTCCCCGCGCCGGGTCCCCGCGATGTCTCGCTCCCCTGGCGGCGGGGAACGGGAAGGAATACGGCCCGGACGGCGCACGGCCGTAAAAACACCGCTCCCGGGTGCTGGTGGGGTGGGTGGGGCTCAGGTGATAGTGAGGCCGTTGTCCAACGACGATCATGGGAGATCCATGGCTACCACGCGCAGAAACGTGCTGTCGGCCGCCCTCGCCGCCGCGGGCGCCGGCGCTCTGTCCACCTCCGTCGCCCATGCCGCCCCTCCGCGCCCCCGGTCCACGCCGCCGCTGGTGGAGAACCGCTTCTGGAGTACCTGGTCCGACTGGCGCCGGGGTGACGCCGACGGCGTCCGCGCGGTCCCCGGCCGCCGTCCCGGAATCGTCATCGGCCGTCCGGTGGGCCGGATCGACCACACCGACCCCCATACGGGGACCACCACCGCCTGGGAGTACGCCACCTGGACCTCGCCCCGCCATCGCTCCACGGTCCCGGCGACCGAGCTGATCGCCTCCTGGAACGCCCACACCCCGGCGGGCACCTGGATCCAGCTGGAGCTCTCCGGCACGTACGCGGACGGCACCGACACCCCCTGGTTCGTGATGGGGCGCTGGGCGTCCGGTGACAGCGAGCTGCGGCGGACCTCCGTCGACGGTCAGGGCGACGGCCGGGCGAGCGTATGGACCGACACGCTCGCGGTCGATGACGCGGACGGGGGCACCCGGCTGACCGGCCACCGGCTGCGGCTCACCCTCTTCCGTACCCCCGGCGGCGCCGTCACGCCGCTGGTCTGGCGGGTCGGCGCGATGGCGTCCGACGTCCCGGCGCGCTTCACGGTCCCCGCCTCCGTACCCCGGCACTCCGGGGAACTGTCCGTGCCCCGGTACTCCCAGAATGTCCATATCGGGCGTTACCCCGAGTATGACAACGGTGGCCAGGCCTGGTGCAGCCCCACCTCGTCCCAGATGATCATCGAGTACTGGGGCCGCCGCGCCACCCCCGAACAGCTGGCCTGGGTGGACCCCGCCTATGACGACCCCCAGATCTGCCACGCCGCCCGCGCCACCTACGACCACCAGTACCAGGGGTGCGGGAACTGGCCCTTCAACGCCGCCTATGCCGCCACCTACCCCGGGATGAACGCGGCCGTCACCCGGCTATCCTCGCTGGCCGACGTCGAACGCCTGGTCGCGGCGGGGATCCCGGTGATCACCTCCCAGTCCTTCCTCGCCTCCGAGCTCACCGGCGCGGGCTACGGCACGACGGGCCATCTGATGACCGTGGTCGGTTTCACACCCGATGGCGACGTGATCGCCAACGATCCCGCCTCCCCGGGGAACGCGGCCGTACGCAGGGTCTACCGCCGTCGCGAGTGGGAGACCATCTGGCTGCGCACCAAGCGCTACGACGCCCAGGGCCGGGTCCGCTCGGGCAGCGGCGGGGTCTGCTACCTCTACTGGCCCCAGGGCCTCACCAGCCCCCAGCGCCGGGTCCTCGCCGGTCTCGGCCTGCGCTGACGTGACCCGCGTCTCTACCCCTCGGGGGCCCCGGCTGGCACTGTGGTCACAGCCCCCGGGTGCCACCGGGGCGGCCCCCCACCGTACGACCCCGTGAGACGCCCATGACCGCTGTGAACGCTGTGAACGCAGTGAACTCAGTGAACTCAGCGAATTCAGCGCACCCCACCGCGCCCGCCGTTCCCCGCTCCCGTACCGGCGGCCCCGACGACGGGCCGGAACTGCTCGAACACGTCCTCGGCTGGATCCTCGTGGTCGTGGTCGCGATGCTCGTCACCCGCCTCGGTCTGCTCTGATCCGCGTATCGCCGGCCCGCCGGAGGACCCGGCCCGCACCTCCGGAAGGTCCCCTGGCGGGTCTGCCATACTGCGAAGATCCCCCGTCCCTGTGAGACAAGGGCGTACATGCATCAGGGTGAACGGCGCGGTACGACCGCGAGATCCCGGGCCCGCCGGGCGGAACTGCTCGCGATCGGGCGGAAGTTGTTCGCCGACACCTCGTACGACGCCCTCTCCATGGACGACATCGCCCGACACGCGGGCGTCGCCAAGGGCCTGATCTACTACTACTTCGAGAGCAAACGCGGCTACTACCTCGCCATCATCGAGGACTCCGTCGCCGATCTCCTCTCCCGTGCGGCCGGTCACCCCGAACTTCCCCGCGCCCAGCGGCTGCGCGGAACCATCGACGGCTATCTGCGGTACGCCCAGACCCACCAGGCCGCCTTCCGCGCCATCGTCACGGGCGGTGTCGGCTTCGACACCCAGGTGCAGTCCATCCGCGGCGCGGTACGCGAGGAACTGGCCGCCACCATCGCCGAGGGCGCCTACGGCACCCGGGACGTGCCGGTCCTCGCCCGGCTGGCGCTCCTCGGCTGGCTCGGCAGCGTCGAACAGATCACCCTCGACTGGCTCTCCCACCAGGAGGTGGACCGGGAGCTGCTGTGCGCCCTGCTGATCCGGCTGCTGCGGGCCACGCTGGCGACGATCGAGGAGTTCGAGCCCGGCTGCCCCCAGCCGCCCCTGGAGTACGTACCTCCGCCCTATCCGCAGCACGGGACCGCCGTCCCCCCGCCGTCGGGGGCCGCGGCGCCGTGATCACGCGTCGCTGTGACCCGTGACGTAAATCCGCTGATCGGGCATACTCGTCGCGCCACGGGCCGTCCACCGCGGTTCTTCTGTGATCCAGAAGGGCAGCATCGGCCTGGCAGCACGACCGGCGGGTGCCGCGCCCAGACCCCGGCGCGCGACGCCGTGACGCCCCGTACAGGGAGGAGAGCGCCGCAATGCCCGACCGCGCCCCGCAGCAGGTGGAGCGTCCCCTGCCCACCGAAGAGGCCAGGGAACTGATCGGCCTGGTCCGTGATATCGCCGAGCGGGAGATCGTCCCGCGCGCCGCCGAGGAGGAGGAAGCGGGCCTCTTCCCCCGTGAACTCTTCACCCTCCTCTCGGAGTCCGGTCTCCTCGGACTGCCGTACGACGGTGAGTACGGCGGTGGGGACCAGCCCTACGAGGTCTACCTCCAGGTCCTGGAGGAGCTGGCCGCCGCCCGTCTCACCGTGGGCCTCGGCGTCAGCGTGCACTCCCTCGCCTGCCACGCCCTCGCCGGGTACGGCACCAAGGAGCAGCTGACCGAGCAGCTGCCCGCCATGCTCGGCGGCGGTCTCCTCGGCGCGTACTGCCTCTCCGAGCCCGCGTCCGGCTCCGACGCCGCCTCCCTGCGGACCAAGGCGGTCCGCGACGGCGACGACTGGGTGATCAGCGGGACGAAGGCGTGGATCACCCATGGGGGAGTCGCCGACTTCTACACCGTGCTCGCCCGCACCGGCGAGGAGGGCTCCCGGGGGATCACCGCGTTCCTGGTGCCCGGGGACGCGCCGGGCCTTGCGGCCGCCGCCCCGGAGAAGAAGATGGGGATGAAGGGCTCACCCACGGCCCAGCTCCACTTCGACGGCGTGCGGGTCTCCGACGACCGCCGCGTCGGCCAGGAGGGACAGGGCTTCTCGATCGCGCTCGCCGCCCTGGACGCGGGGCGGCTGGGGATCGCCGCCTGCGCCGTGGGCGTCGCCCAGGCGGCCCTGGACACGGCGCGCGGATACGCCACCGGGCGGGAGCAGTTCGGACGGCCCATCGCGGACTTCCAGGGACTGCGCTTCCTGATCGCCGACATGGCGACCCGGGTCGAGGCGGGCCGGGCGCTCTACCTGGCCGCGGCCCGGCTGCGGGACGCCGGCCGGCCCTTCTCCCGGCAGGCCGCGATGGCCAAGCTGTTCTGCACGGACGCGGCGATGAGCGTCACGACCGACGCCGTCCAGGTGCTCGGCGGCTACGGCTACACCGCCGACTTCCCGGCCGAGCGCTATATGCGCGAGGCCAAGGTCCTCCAGATCGTGGAGGGGACCAACCAGATCCAGCGGATGGTCATCGCCCGCCATCTGCTGGGCCCCGAGAGCCGCTGACGGGCCGCTGGCCGCAGGCGGGACCGTGTCGGCGGCCCGCCACGGCGCGGGCCCGCGGTCGCGGAACCGGTGTGGCGCGCCCGTGGTCGCGGAGCCCGTACGGACCGTCCGGGGTTCCGGCGTCCGTACGACGGCGTATACCGGGAACGGGCGTCCACCGGGCACCGGCGGCGAGGCGAGGGGTGCGGGTCAGAAGACGCGAGGGGCGCGCATAAGAAAGGGCCTGACGCCGTCAGGGGCGTCAGGCCATCGAGTCCGCCGGGTGGACCGGGCGCTTCGGCGCCGGTGCCGGGGACGTCTTCGGGAGCCGCGGTGGAGCCTCGCGTCCGGTCGGGGACGACCATTGACCGGGGCTCAGGCCGCGCGGCGGTGGGTCTGGGCGCTACGGTCGCGGGCCGGGACCGGAATCACGGCGGTGGCGGGGACGGGGGGCATGGCCACGCGCGGCCGCAGCGGGCGGGAGCCGGGACCACCCACGTGGGAGAAGGGCTGCATCCGCCAGTCCAGTCCCTGAGGGAGCGTCAGCAGCAGCCCCATGTCCTGCTCCTGGGGTTCCAGGGACTCGTCGGCGGGCTGGGCCGAGGAGGCGGAGCGACCGGTTCCAGCACAGACGGTGAGGCCGAACGGCTTCCAGGGAGTGGGGCACAGCGCGTGCTCCGGAAGGACCTCTTCGCCCGGGAGGAGAGCGATGGGCTGGGCACAGTCCGCGCAGATGACCCGGTACATCTCGAAGGTGTCGTACTCGTCGAGCTCGTCCACCTCGGCGGCGTCAGCCGGATCGAGAGGCTCCGATTCGGGGCGGACGTTCTTCACACTCTGCATGGGTTTCTCCCCCTCGGGTGGGCCGGACGGGCGTCTGTGGCCCCGACCACAGCAAGCACTTCCCCATGCCCCCTGCCGGTAACCATGAGGTCACGGCCGAGGGGCCACCGATTGTGTGGCGTTCGTCACATGCCAGCCGCAGATGCCCCGGTGAGACGCTTCCGGCTGTGCGGAGACGACCTGGGCAATTAAGTTGATCCGCATGGAGGAGCTGGATCGTCAGATCGTTGAACTGCTTGTCAAGGACGGGCGCATGAGCTACACGGATCTGGGCAAGGCCACCGGCCTGTCCACCTCCGCGGTGCATCAGCGCGTCCGCCGGCTGGAGCAGCGCGGAGTGATCCGCGGCTATGCCGCCGTCGTGGACCCCGAGGCGGTCGGGCTGCCGCTCACCGCGTTCATCTCGGCCAAGCCCTTCGACCCCAGCGCGCCCGACGACATCGCCGAGCGACTCGCGGGCGTCCCCGAGATCGAGGCGTGCCACAGCGTGGCGGGCGACGAGAACTACATCCTCAAGGTGCGCGTCGCCACTCCGCTGGAGCTGGAACACCTGCTCACCCGGATCCGCTCGCTCGCCGGGGTCTCCACACGTACCACCGTGGTCCTCTCCACCCCGTACGAGGCCCGGCCGCCACGCATCTGAACACCCTTCCCGCGCCGGGGGCGGCGCGGGCCCCGAGCCCGGTCCCCGGGGGGCCGGGCGCACTGCCTAGGCTGGGCCCATGACCGAGAGCACCGCCCCGCACGGCGACCCCCGCACGATCCTGCTGCGCCGTGGCGAAGTCCACAGCCCCGCCGACCCCTTCGCCACCGCGATGGTCGTCGAACGGGGTCATGTCGCCTGGGTCGGCTCCGAGGGTGCGGCCGACGCCTTCGCCGACGGGGTGGACGAGGTCGTCGACCTCGACGGGGCCCTGGTGACCCCCGCGTTCACCGACGCCCATGTCCACACCACCGCGACCGGGATCGCCCTGACCGGGCTCGACCTGTCCATGGCGGACAGCCTCGCGGACGCGCTGCGCCGGGTGCGGGAGCACGCCCGCGCGCACCCGGGCGGTGGGGTGCTCCTCGGGCACGGCTGGGACGCCAGCCGCTGGCCCGAGCGGCGCCACCCGGGCCGGGCCGAACTGGATGAGGCCGCCGGTGGCCGACCGCTCTACCTGACCCGGATCGACGTCCACTCGGCCGTCGTCACCACGGCGCTGCTCGATCTCGTACCCGGGGTCACCGGCCTGGCCGGCTATCACCCGGAGGGGCCGCTCACGGCCGCCGCCCACCACGCCGTACGGGCCGCCGCGCACGCCGCGATCACGCCCGCGCAGCGGGACGCCGCCCAGCGCGCCGCCCTGGAGCGGGCCGTCTCCCTGGGCATCGGCACGGTCCACGAGTGCGCCGGGCCCGACATCTCCGACGAGGCCGATCTGGGCGCCCTGCTGGAGCTGGCGCGGACCCGGCCCGGCCCCCGGGTCGTCGGCTACTGGGCCGAGGCCATCGCCGACGCCGAGGGGGCCGCGCGGATCCGCGGGCTGGGGGCCCTGGGCGCGGCGGGCGACCTCTTCGTCGACGGTTCCCTCGGCTCCCACACCGCCTGTCTGCACGAGCCCTACACCGACGGGAACCACACCGGGCTCGCCCATCTCGACGCGGACGCCGTCGCCGCCCATGTCGCCGCCTGTACGGAGGCCGGGCTCCAGGCCGGTTTCCACGCCATCGGCGACGCCGCGCTCACCACCGTCGTGGCGGGGGTGCGGGCCGCCGCCGAGAAGGTCGGGCTGGCCCGGGTGCGGGCCGCGCGCCACCGGGTGGAGCACGCCGAGATGCTCACCCCCGAGACCATCGCCGCCTTCGCCGAACTCGGGCTCACCGCCTCCGTACAGCCTGCCTTCGACGCGGCCTGGGGTGGGGACGGCGGGATGTACGCCGAGCGGCTCGGGGTGGAGCGGGCGCGGACCCTCAATCCGTACGCCGCGCTGCTGCGGGCCGGGGTGCCGCTGGCGCTCGGCTCGGACGCCCCCGTGACCCCGCTGGACCCCTGGGGGACGGTCCGTGCGGCCGCCTTCCACCGCACCCCCGAGCACCGGATCTCCGTACGGGCCGCCTTCACCGCCCACACCCGTGGCGGCTGGCGCGCGGTCGGCCGGGACGACGCGGGGATCCTGGTGCCGGGCGCGCCCGCCGACTACGCGGTGTGGCGGACCGGGGAGCTGCTGGTCCAGGCGCCCGACGACCGGGTCGCCCGGTGGTCCACGGACCCCCGCTCGGGCACTCCGGGACTCCCCGACCTCAGCCCCGGAGCCGAGCTGCCGGTCTGTCTGTGGACGGCCGTGGCCGGGGAAACGGTCTGGGCAAGCGAAGAGCGCCCAAACGAGTGACATACGGACATTTCGCACCGTCCGTCGCCGCTCCGGACGCTCCTCGCCGACCTGCGGATCTTCCCGATGGGACCGGCTGAATGAGGCAAACCGCGCAGATCGCACGACTGTTGACACGGAGCGCCTGCGGACGGGTAGGTTCGGCCGAGTCCACCACAGGACGTCCGGCCGGCTGGATCTCCACGCAGTCGTCGAACGCCGCTGGGCCATGGGGCAGTGCGCCGCACCGGGGCACTGCCACTGGGAGCCAGGTCCAGCGCCCGCGCCTCGGGGGCGAGGGAAGGTTTCAGCCGGACGGCAGGTGCGACCCGGATGGGGTCCGGCGTTCAGTAGACAACGGCTCTCGGTCGACCCGCAGCCAGCGGGTTCCAGGTCGGCCCGAAGGACGCCGGACCCCGCTCCGCACCCCCGCGCGGACACCCCGAGGGGCGCCCGACCGCGCTTTCCGGCCATGAGTCCGAGCGCGATCCACCCGGACGGGCCCATTCCGTTCGACACCCCAGATCCCGGCCGCCGTGGAGCCGTGTCCAGCGGTCGCTATGGTGGGGCTCTGTGCACGGACATTAAAGGGGCAGCAGTGAACGACGGCGCTAGGGTCAGCGAAGCCGAGGGGAAGCGGTACGGACCGCTCGGCCGGTCCTTGGTGATCATTCCGACCTACAACGAGGCCGAGAACATCAAGGCCATCGTCGCCCGGGTGCGCGACGCCGTGCCCGACGCCGACGTCCTCGTCGCCGACGACAACAGCCCCGACGGCACCGGCAAGCTCGCCGACGAGCTGGCCGCCGTCGATGAGCGGGTCAAGGTCCTCCACCGCAAGGGCAAGGAGGGCCTCGGCGCCGCTTATCTGGCGGGCTTCGCCTGGGGCCTGGAGCGCGATTACGGGGTCCTCGTCGAGATGGACGCCGACGGCTCCCACCAGCCCGAGGAACTGCCCCGGCTGCTGACCGCGCTCAAGGGGGCCGATCTGGTCCTCGGCTCGCGCTGGGTGCCCGGTGGACGGGTGGTGAACTGGCCCAAGCACCGCGAGTTCCTCTCCCGCGGCGGCAGCACCTACTCCCGGCTGCTGCTCGGACTCTCCATCCGCGATGTCACCGGGGGATTCCGGGCCTTCCGCGCCGAGACCCTGCGCGGCCTCGGCCTGGACCAGGTCTCCTCCCAGGGCTACTGCTTCCAGGTCGACCTGGCGCGCCGGGCGGTCGCCGCCGGGTACCAGGTGGTGGAGGTGCCCATCACCTTCGTGGAGCGCGAGCTGGGCGACTCCAAGATGAACCGTGACATCGCGGTCGAGGCGCTCTGGCGTGTCGCGGGCTGGGGTCTGTCGGACCGGGCCGGCAAGCTGCGGGGCCGGCCGCACTCCTGAGCCGTGGCCCCGGTCGGCGGGCCCGGAGGCGCCGGGGCGTGGCAGGGGCGGGCTTGAGGGGCCGGATGCCTCTTGATCACCCCCTTACGCCGCTCCGGCGGCCACCCAGGCACACTGGGGGCATGACGACCGGCGCCATGCCCCCGACCACCCCCAAGCGCTCCCGCGCCCGACGCATCACGCCGCTGGCCATCCTGGCCTGGCTGGTCCTGGAGATCTGGCTGCTGGCCCTGGTCGCCCAGGCGACCGGCGCGCTGACCGTGCTCGCCCTGCTCATCGGCGGAGCCGTGGTCGGCGGTGCGGTGATCAAACGTGCGGGCCGCCGGGCCTTCCAGTCGCTGAGCGAGACCCTCCAGCGGGCCCAGGCCGGGGAGGTTCCCCAGGCCCCGCCCGCGGGCGAGGGCAACGGGTTCCTGATGCTCGCCGGGCTGCTGCTGATGATCCCCGGGCTGATCTCCGACGCCGTGGGACTCGTGCTGCTGGTGCCCCCGGTCCGTGCGGCGCTCGCGCGGTACGCGGAGCGCTCGCTGGAGCGCCGGATGCGCGCGGCCTCGCCCGGTTCCCTGGGCGACGCCTTCCAGCAGGCCAGGATCCACCGTCCGGACGGGAAGGTCGTCCCGGGCGAGGTGATCGACCCGGACCGCCCGGACCATCCGCGCGGCGGTGCGTATGGGGATGGGGGCCGTTCCTCCGGGGACGGGCCCCGGCCGCCGCTGACGCCCTGAGACCGGCTGGCCGGACCCTGGGGTCCATGCCGGTCCCGCAGGGACCTGGGGTCCGTGCGGGACCGGGTGCCCGCCTCCGTGTGGCCCCCTGGCGGCCCGCTGTGCCGTCCGGGAGGAGCGTGTACGAGAGGGCTTGACCCCGTTGCCGGGCCCCTGGGAGTGGGGGAGTGGCGGGCCGGGAGAGGCCCCGTAGCGGCCAGGGAGCGGGGCCACGGCGGCCGGGTCGGCGAAACCGTAGCTCGGCCGGATTGGCGGAGCCGTAGCGACAGAAAAGCCGCGGGCCGTGTCACGTCCGAGCAGCGTGGCCGTGCCCGTGTCGGCGCGCAGCAGGCCGAGCAGGACCCGGATGGTGG